>NZ_JBVVQV010000001.1:0-77292 GCF_055811235.1 Mesorhizobium sp. WSM4810
CCCCCCCCCCCCCCCCCACCACTCCATAACTTCACCTCGCAACCTCGCCATGCCGAAATTAGGGCAGTAGGGCAGTAGGGCAGTAGGGCAGTAGGGCAGTAGGGCAGTAGGGCAGTAGGGCAGGGGTTCGAGCGCCCTTAAACATATTGCCCTACTGCCCTACTGCCCTACTGCCTTATTCCCCTTAACCACTCATTCCCCAGCGCCAGGGCGTCGGTAATCTCGAATCGTTCGGCAACGCCGACACGGATGATGTTCAGGCCGCCCTCGCGGGTGTAGCGGAATTCACCTGACGCGTTCGAGCCGGCGGGCCGACCGGCCTGGAATCTGATGACCCGGGTGCCGCCATCGGGCCAGGTCACGGTGATCTCGGCTTTGTCGCCCGTGTGGACAACGCCTGCCTTGCAGCTGGTCATCGGCTGGCCGACATGGCGCGCGCAAGGAATCTCGTTGCGGGCACCCAGCGCCGGCGCGGGCCTGCCTGGCGGCTGCAGCCGCGCAACGGTTTGCGCGTTGGCCGGAGGCGCCGCATTGGCGGCGCGATTGCGGATGGGCTTGTCCGCTGCCGCGGGCGCCTGCTTCTCGCCGGCCGAAGGATTTTCGCTGGCAAAAAGCGCCAGGCGGTAAGCATCCTCGATGGCCACTCTGCCGATTGCCTCAACGGCAGTCATCGTGGGTTCGCGACCGGTCGCATCCAGGCGCGCCGTCAGGTCCGGCGGTGGCTGATCTGCAGTTGCCGGGTTCGAGTCGCCGGCTGCAGCGGCCGTGCTTTCGCCGGTCGCTTCGATATCCACCTCCGCAACTGCCGCCGGATTCTCGGGGTTCAGGTAGCGCGCGGGAGCCCATCCCGCCAGTTGCGGGTTGTCAATTTCTGCGACCTTGCACCAACGATAGCCATTGACGTCGTTGCAGCCGAGATTGTTGACGCTCGTGCCATTCGGCAGCCGAGCCTTGATCTTGCCCATCGCCGATGCCGTGGCGCGGACGTTCAGGAGATCGCCCGGAGCAAGGTCGGTCACGATGGAGACGAAAGGCGCCTCCTCGGCCCTGGCCGGCAGCAGCGCCGTCAGCAGGAGAGGGGCGGCAATCAGCAGCGTCGTTCGGAGCGTAACTGTGCGCCTCATCATTTTGGCCGTGGGCGATATAAGCATTTCCGAGGCGCGGCCGGGCACAGAATCGCCGCCGCATTCCAGGACGATTTTATAAGCGACGACATGGCGCTATGTAAGCCGGAAAATGCGGCCGGGGAATGGTGTTCGGTCCGCGGCATGAGCAAGCTCAGCGTGCGGCATGAACGCGTTCCGCGTTCATGCCTGGGGTATGAACTCGTTGCGTTCAGTCGGACATAAATCCGGTGCGCAGTGCGTAGGCCCATTCCGGCCGCCCCGCCTGTTCGGCCTGCCGCGCTGCCGCCTCATGGTCATAGTCGACGGCGATGGCGTCGAAGCGGTCGGAGCGGCCCGGCCCACCCAATTCGACGATGCCGTAGCGTGCATGCGGAGAGCCTTGCTCGGAGACATGCGCCGGTGGCGTGTCGTCACCATAAGCGGGGCAGCCGATGCTGCCCGGATTGAAGACCACCGGGCCGTCGGGGATACGGATCAGTTCGCTGCGGTGGCTGTGGCCACACAGCACGATGCGGCAAGCGGGATCGAGCGTGGCCAGCCGCCGCTTGATGGCGACGAGCGGCGCGCGCGCCAGCCGGCCGTCGGCCATCGTATCGGTAAGGTATTTTTCGTCATGGTCGGGTCGGGCATGAAAGGCGGTCACGGCTGGGGCGATCTCCAGCGTGAGCGGCAAGGCCAACAGTGCCTCGCGCTGGACCGATGTCAGCCGTTCCTGCGCATAGCGGTCGGACGGCCACATGGCTTCATCCGCGGTATCGCGGGCGACGCGGCGGTCGTGGTTGCCGCGAACTGTCGGCAGGGCGAGCGCTTCAAGCCGCTCCATGGTTTCGCGCGGCCAGAGCGGGCCGGAGACGCAATCGCCGAGATTGAGGATGAGGTCAGCACCACCGCGCTGGCGCAGATCGTCGAGCACGGCGTCCAGGGCGAGGATGTTGCCGTGGATATCGGCGAGAACGGCAATGCGCATGGGAAGCTCCGTGAGTTGACGAATGACTGGCAGGGGAAGAGCGGACCCTACAGGACTTGGGTTCCTCGCCCCCACCAAAGTGGGGGAGAGGTGGCTCGGCGAAGCCGAGACGGAGAGGGGGACTGCGCCGACGTGATTCCGAATGCTTTTAGACAACTTTCCCCTGGTGTGCCACTTCAGAGGCCCCCCTCTCCGACCGCTTCGCGGCCACCTCTCCCCCGCTATGCGGGGCGAGGAACCCAAGTCCTGCTAGGCTAGGCGCGAACTTCAATCTCGGAGGCGCCGACCGCGGGCAGAGCTGGGTCGTCGACGGCTGCGGCAATGACGCTATCGAGCAGCCCCGGAAAGCGTGCATTGAGATCGTCGCGGCGCAGCGTGATCAGCCGGCTGGTGCCGACGACCTCGGTGCGGGTGACGCCGGCCTCGCGCAATTTGGCCAGGTGGTAACTGAGATTGGTCTTTGAGCCGAGATCGAGGAACTGGCTGCAATTCAGCGGCACGCCCTCCTTGCTGGCGAGATAGCGCACGATGGCCAGCCGGGTGGGATCGCCGAGCACGGCAAGCACGTTCGGCAGGCTGATCTGGTCGGCGGTGGGGTGGGGCAGCGTCATGCCGGAGAACTAAGCGCAATCAGGGCCGATTTCAACGCATCTCCTCCTGGTGGATGCCCTCAGTTTCCACCTCCCGCTACCTTATCCTGACATGGGGCTGTCAGCAGTGTTCGGCTATTCTCGGGCGGCTCATTGACAACATGCGCCATTATGTACAATTGTTCAATGACTTTTGAACTAAGGATTTCACCATGGACAAGCGCCTCTTCTGGCTTGCGCTCGGATCATTCACGATCGCGACCGAAGGCTTCGTCATCTCCAGCCTGCTGCCTGACATCGCGGGGGATGCCGGCATCTCGGTCTCGCTCGCCGGGACGCTGATCACCGCCTTCGCGCTCGCCTATGCGCTCGGCGCGCCGATCCTGGCGACGCTGACCGGCGAATGGGACCGGCGACGCGTCATCTTGTGGACGCTGGTGTTTTTCGTGCTGGGCAACCTGGCGGCGGCGCTCAGTTCCTCCTTCGAACTGCTGCTGATCGCGCGCATCGTCATGGCGCTGTCGTCCGGCCTGTTTGCGGCGACGGCGCAGGGGACGGCCGTGGCGCTTGTCGATGATCATCACCGCGCCCGCGCCATTGCCGTCGTCGTCGGCGGCACTACGGTGGCGGTGGCGGTCGGCGCACCCCTCGGCGCGCTTGTCGCGACGGTTGCGGGCTGGCGCGGCACGTTCTTTGCCATCGCCGGGCTCGGCGCACTGGCCGGCGCAATCCTGTGGTACCGGCTGCCGCGCGGCATCGTCGGCACCAAGCTGCCGCTCAGGCAGCGGCTGGCCGCAACGCTTCGCCCCGGCGTGCCGTCGATCCTGCTGACTACACTTTTGGCGCTCACCGGCGCCTTCACGGTCTTTGCCTTTGTCGCGCCGCTAGCCATCGAAGGCGGCGGCTTGAGCCCGATCGCGCTGCCCGGCATGCTGCTTGCGTTCGGTGTCGGCGCCGTCATCGGCAACATCGCCGGCGGGCAGGCGGCCGACCGCTTCGGTGCGACGCGCACCGTCACTTGGTCGCTGGCGCTGAGTGCGGTCATGCTGGTGATGCTTTCGGTCATCCCGGCCTTCCTGCCGCACAGCATCGCCGGGCCGGCGCTGATGGCCATGATGGTGCCGTGGGGCATCGTCGGCTGGGCCTTCCCGCCGGCGCAGGCCAGCCGCATCATCAGGCTGGCGCCCGACGCAGCGCCCATCGTGCTGTCGCTCAACGCTTCGGCGCTCTATCTCGGCGTGGCGCTGGGCGCCGTCGTCGGCGGCGCGGTGCTGCGCTATGGCGCGCCGGCTGATCTCGGCCTGATCGCAGCGGTGTTCCCGATCCTGGGTCTTGGCGTCATGCTGGCCGGCCACCGGGCCGCCCGGGCGGTGGCCATGCCGGCGGAGTAAAGGAAGATCGCGGAAGCGTGGCGCTGTCCTCATCGCGCTGCCGGGCAGAATTTGGGTTCCGAGCAAGGAACTCAGGTCCTGTAACCCCACACTACTTCCAGGTCCGGCGCCTCTCGATCTCGGCTTCGGACGGCTGTTGCTGGGCGAAGGATCCAGTCTTGATCTCACCGGCGCGTTCATAGCTCGCTATGATGACGCCGGTGGTCGATGCCTGTGAGCGGTTCAGCTTGAAAGCCGCCGGGATTGCGCCGCTGCCAAACAGCCGCTTGCCCTTGCCCAGTACCAGCGGGAAGGTCAGCAGGCTGATCTCGTCGATCAGGTCGTTGGCGAGCAAGGTCTGGACGAGTTCGCTCGATCCCTGGATGAGCAAGCCCGGCCCATCCTCCTGCTTGAGCTGGCGCAGGGTAGCCACGACGTCGTCGCCAAGCGACTGGCTGTTTTGCCACGACAGCGTGTCGGGCCGGTGGGTGGCCACATATTTGGTGACGGCGTTGAAACGGTCGGCGATCGGATCGTCTTTCTGGTACGGCCAATGCGCGGCGAAGATGTCGTAGGTCTTGCGGCCGAGGAGCAGCGCGAAGGGTTTTGCGAAGGTCTCACCAATAAAGGCGCCCCCGACGTCGTCCCAGTAATGGAACGTCCAGCCACCGAATTCGAAGCCGCCGAGCGGGTCTTCTTGCGGCCCACCGGGCGCTTGCATGACGCCGTCGAGGCTGACGAATGTCGCAGTGGTGATCTTCCTCATTGGATTCTCCCTTTCATTATCCGTGCCGTTGCCGCCGAATTTCGGCCAAAGGACGTGCGAGCGGAAGCCTGCCCGACAGGGCCGGAAAATTTCTGGGTCCCCGGCGCATATCGAGCGGCAAGCACGGGACGCCTCGACGCGGCGACGTCATTGCGACCGCCTGCCGCCAACACTTTGCGACGAGAACCAGACGTCGCCGATGACGGCGGTGGCGGTGCGGTCCGGTGCCTTGTCGGCCGTCAGCCAGATCTTTCGGCTGCGTGCCGCCTTGTCGCGGTCGATTTTTGTCGAGGCCGCCGAGGCGCCGATGCAAGGGATAAACCATGATCGCATGAACGGATCGCAGGCAAACCCCTTATCCGTGCGTGTCACCATCACCGCGAGGCCAATGCGCTCGGCCGGACGCCACGGAAAGACCATGCGGCCGCCGGGCTTCAGCGCCTTCAGCCATTCGGCTGGGGGTGCCGCAACGCCGGCATTGACATAGATGATGTCGGACGGTGGCAGGCCGCCGACGACCGCATCGCCATGGATGGCGGTCACATTGCCGTAGGCTTCGAGATTCTTGATCGCACGTTCGGCGAGACTGGAATCCAGTTCGAAAGCGGTGACTGCGCCGCCCGGCGAAACCAGTTTTGCCAGCAGAGCTGTGTAATAGCCGGTGCCGGCGCCGACATGAGTGACGGCCTCGCCGGGTTTTGGCGCCACCTTGCCGATCCACATGGCATGCAGGAACGGCTCGCCATTGTTGATGCCCTTTTCGGCGTCGAGCGACACCAGCACGTTCTGATAGATGTGAACAGGATCGGCGCTCGGCGTTTCTACCTTGCCGTTGCCGGCGACGACCGTCCACGGCCCGGGCCCGAGAAAAGCTTCGCGCGGCACCGCGGCGAACACGTCCTCGAGACGCGGATCGGCCGAACCTGCATTGGCAGCCATCAGTCGCGCGTAGAATTTTCTGGCTTCGGCAATTCTGGTCATGTCGCGTGAGAAGATAGCGCGATTGACCGAATTGTCGCGCAGCCCCACGAGCTCACTCAATGCATGGTCGAGAAAACCCTCAGCCGACGCGGCGAAGCGCGGCGCCGTGCGCTGCTCAAAGATTATATGCAGCTTGTCGCCGACCTGATCGAGAACGGCAACGAGGCCCGGTCGACATCGCGGCGCGGCTCGGCGTCGCCCAGCCGACGGTGGCCAAGATGCGGATGCGGCCGACAGTCCTGCCGGAACCGCCGCGCTGCCGCGGCGTTTGAGATCGTGCCAGCAATTGGCGCGAGACCGAGGAGGATACGATGGGCGTTGAACAGGCACCGACAGCGAAGGGCAAGCAAGCGGCCAAGGGATTAAAGCAGGCTGCGGCGAAGGACGAACGCAAGACCGAAGCGGATACTGGACGCCCGCTCAAGAAGGGCGGGGCCCGCTTCGAGGAGCGCTCGAAAAGCTCGGACGGCAAGAGCGCGGGCACCAAGCAGAAGATCTGAGCGTGACTGACCAAGTCCAAGACCAAAAAAAGCGCCGGCAGGGCTCTCAGCCGCGGGTGTCGTGCACGGACTGACCCCAGAGCCGGCGGGCCCGTCATGCGAAAAATACTGTGACTTGGCGCAACCATTGGGATAATTGTTTGTTGGGTCGGATCGGGCCATGAGATCGGCAAGGTACCGATACGTGCATCGCGGGGAGTTGCCATGCTCTGGAAAGGTCGTCGTCAAAGTGACAATGTCGAGGACCAACGCGGCCAGGGCGGCGGGCTCAACCTGCCGCGCGGCGGCCCCGGCCGTCTCCGCATCCCGATCGGCGGCCGCTCCGGCGGCGGAATGTCGCTGTCGACCATCATCATTCTCGTGGTCCTCTATTTCGGGCTGAAGGCCATCGGCATCGACCCGCTTCAGATCCTGGCCGGTGGCGGCTTGGTGCCGGGTGGCGGCGGTCAGATCACCGACAACAGCGGAGAACAGGGCGGTGGCACCGGGGCACCCGCCTCCGACGAGATGAAGCAGTTCGTTTCGACTGTCCTGGCCGAGACCGAGGACACCTGGACCGGCATTTTCCGGGCCGAGGGCCTGACCTACGAGGACCCCAAGCTGGTCCTGTTCAGCGGGCAGATCCGTTCGGCTTGCGGCTTCGCCTCGTCCGCGGCCGGCCCGTTCTACTGCCCCGGCGACCGCAAGGTCTATCTCGACACCACCTTCTTCCAGCAGCTCGACCAGCAATTCGGCGCTTCGGGCGATTTTGCCCAAGCCTATGTGATCGCGCATGAGGTCGGCCACCATGTCCAGAACCTCACCGGCATCCTGCCCAAGTTCAACCAGATGCGGCAGCAGATGGGCGAGGCCGAGGCCAACCACATGTCGGTGCAGGTCGAGCTCCAGGCGGATTGCTTCGCCGGCGTCTGGGCGCATTTCACCGGGCAGAAAGGCATTCTGGAACAGGGCGACATGGACGAGGCGCTGAACGCCGCCCAGCAGATCGGCGACGACACGATGCAGAAGAAGATGCAGGGCTATGTCGTGCCGGAAAGCTTCAACCATGGCACCTCGCAGCAGCGTCAAACCTGGCTGGCACGCGGCTACAAGAGCGGCAAGCTGTCGGACTGCGATACGTTCAACACCCCGATCTGAGGTGTTTGGGCTCTCGTTGAAATGGCGTTGAAAGGGGCGGCGGTGCAGCCGCGCTCATATCGACAGTTGATGTCAGGATGAAAATTCCTGGCCTGTTCCCTTATTGTTCTGTGGGGCTTGCTCGCCTATAACGAGCTTTCCACCTTCGCTGCGAGGCGGCTCCAGGAGTCGATACCGTCATGATCGAAGCCAAAACCGCCAGGCGGGGCCTTGCGCTTGTTTTCACCACGCTGCTGCTCGACATCACCGGCATCGGCATCATCATGCCGGTGCTGCCGGCCTATCTGCAGGAACTGACCGGCGTCGGGGTCAGCGAAGCGGCGATCGAAGGCGGCTGGCTGTTCTTCGTCTATGCGGCCATGCAGTTCCTGTTCGCGCCGCTGGTCGGCAATCTCAGCGACCGCTTCGGCCGTCGTCCGATCCTGCTGGCCTCGGTGCTGACCTTCGCCGTCGACAATCTGATCTGCGCGGTGGCCTGGTCCTATTGGGTCCTGTTCATCGGCCGGGTGCTGGCCGGCATCAGCGGCGCCAGCTATTCGACCGCCTCCGCCTTCATCGCCGATGTCAGCACCGACGAGAACAGGGCGAAGAATTTCGGCCTGCTTGGCATCGCCTTCGGCGTCGGTTTCGTCATCGGCCCGGTGCTGGGCGGGTTGCTCGGCGAATTCGGGCCGCGCGTGCCGTTCTGGGGCGCGGCGGTGCTTGCTCTGATCAACTTCATCGTCGGCTGGTTCTTCCTGCCGGAAACGCTGGAGCAGCATCACCGGCGCCGCTTCGAATGGCGCCGCGCCAATCCTCTCGGCGCCCTGAAGCAGATGCGCAATTACAAGGGGATCGGCTGGATCGGCCTGGTGTTCTTCCTGATGACGCTCGGTCACATGATGTACCCTGCCGTGTGGTCGTTCGTCGGCAGTTACCGCTACGGCTGGAGCGAACAGCAGATCGGCTTCTCACTCGGCGTCTTCGGCCTTGGCGGGGCGTTGGTGATGGGTTTTGTCCTGCCGCGCGTCATCCCACGGCTCGGCGAATGGCGGACCGCCGCCATCGGCCTTGCTTTTACCGCGCTCGCCGCCTTCGGCTATGCCGCGGCGTGGAAGGGCTGGATGATCTATGCGGTGATCGTGGCGACCTGCCTCGAGGCGCTGGCCGATCCGCCGCTGCGGAGCCTGGCGGCGGCCAAGGTGCCGCCCTCCGCGCAAGGCGAACTGCAAGGTGCGATGACGAGCGTGTTTTCGATCACCAGCATCATAACGCCGCTGCTTTATACGGGAATCTTCGCCTGGTTCACCGGGCCGAGCGCGCCGGTGACGTTCGGCGGCGCGCCCTTTGTGCTCGGCGGTATCTTTCTTGCTTTGTCGCTGATCGCGTTTGTGCTCAGGGTCGAGAAGCCGAGCGCGGTGAGGGACGTCACGACGGCGACGGTGCGAACCTGAATCAGGCGCGCTCCGCCAGCGCCGGCTCGCCGCGCTTTTCGCGGATGAGATTGACGAAGCGGCGGAACAGATAATGCGAGTCCTGCGGGCCCGGCGAGGCTTCGGGATGATGCTGGACCGAAAACACCGGCCTGCCAGTCAGGGTGATGCCGCAGTTCGAGCCGTCGAACAGCGAGACATGGGTTTCTTCGACGCCCGTGGGCAACGAGCCGGCATCGACGGCAAAGCCGTGGTTCATCGAGACGATCTCAACCTTGCCGGTGGTGTGATCCTTGACCGGATGATTGGCGCCGTGATGGCCTTGATGCATTTTGGCGGTCCTGCCGCCAAGCGCCAGCGCCAGCATCTGGTGGCCGAGGCAGATGCCGAAGACCGGGATGTCGGTCTTCAGCAAGTCCTGGATGACCGGAACGGCATAGTCGCCAGTGGCTTCCGGGTCGCCGGGACCGTTGGAGAGAAAGATGCCGTCGGGCCGCATGGCGAGGATATCCTCGGCGCCGGTGTTGGCCGGCACCACGGTGACCTTGGCGCCCAGGCCGGCAAGCAGGCGCAATATGTTGCGTTTTACGCCGTAGTCGATGGCGACGACATGCATGGACGGATCGGTCTGTTCGCCAAAGCCCTCGTCCCAGACCCACGGCGTCTCGCGCCAGACCGAGGACTGGCCGGAAGTGACGTCCTTGGCCAGGTCAAGCCCGATCAGGCCGGACCAGGCAGCGGCGCGGCGCTTCAGCTCCTCGATGTCGAAGATGCCGTCGGGCGCGTGCGCGATGACGGCGTTGGGCATGCCCTTTTCGCGGATCAGCGCGGTCAGCGCGCGGGTGTCGATGCCCGAAAGCGCCACTATGCCGCGTTTCTTCAGCCATTGGTCAAGACCAGAAGCGGCGCGATAGCTGGACGGATTGGTGACGTCGGCCTTGAACACGGCGCCGACTGCGCCGGCGCGGGCAACCGGGTTGAGATCCTCGATGTCCTCGTCATTGGTGCCGATATTGCCGATATGCGGAAAGGTGAAGGTGACGATCTGGCCGGCATAGGACGGGTCGGTGAGGATTTCCTGATAGCCTGTCAGCGCGGTGTTGAAGCAGACTTCGGCGACGGCGGAGCCGGTGGCGCCAAGGCCGCGGCCCTCGATGACGGTGCCGTCGGCCAGCACCAGCAGGGCGGTCGGCTTCTCGGTGGCCCAAGTGGGGGTCGACGCGGCGGTCATCGTTGCCATGGCGGCACTCCTAAAGGCTGCGCCCTTCAATCGGTCCGGCGGACCATTCTGCGCAGCAAACCGCGCGCAGCGGCGATTTCGCAGCCAGCGCGCGCAACAAAAACTCAGTTCATGCAAGGCCCAGTACATAGGGGAAGGCGCCAGAGCGGTCAATGATGCTACGCCCGCAGGCGCGATTTATTTCGTCGAACAATATCAGCGGTTTGCCGGGCGGCGTCGAATTTACCTTGGGCTTTCGGCACGGCTATTGTCCGTCGCATTCGAAGGAGAAAGCATCATGCGCGGCAAAATCGCTGAATCCCTGAAGAGCGCGATGAAGGCGCAGGACAAGCGCCGGCTGCCGACATTGCGGCTGATCCAGGCGGCCATTCACGACCGCGACATCGCCAATCGCGGCGCCGGCAAGGAGCCGGCCAGCGACGACGAGATCCTGCAGATACTGGCCAAGATGGTGAAGCAGCGCGAAGAGTCGGCCAAGGCTTTCGACGACGGCAAGCGGCCGGAGCTTGCCGCGCAGGAGCGCGACGAGATGGCCATCATCCGCGATTTCCTGCCGACGCAACTGGGCCAGGCAGAGACCGAAACGGCGATCCGCGCCGCCATCGCCGAGACCGGCGCCAGCAGCGTCAAGGACATGGGCAAGGTTATGGCCGTGCTCAAGGAGAAATACGCCGGCCAGATGGATTTCTCCAAGGCGAGCGGGATCGTCAAGGGACTGCTGCAGTAGGATTTTGCCGCTGCAGCGAGCTCGTAAGGCATTGGAGGAGGCGACAGCGAGGCGCCAGCCCTGGCCGCATATGATTGATTCTCAGGCGCTCTTCGGTTTCTGAGAGCGGGCGGGGCGGGCGGCAGCTCGCACCGACAGGTTCAGTGCCACGGCGGCGCGAATGAGCGCCTTCAACGCCTCTTCATCGATCTTGTCGCCCTCATGGATGTCGATGGCGCGCCTGGTGTTGCCTTCGAGGCTGGAGTTGAAGAGGCCAGATGGGTCCTCCAGCGTGGCGCCCCTGGCGAAAGTCATTTTCACGACATTCTTGTAGGTCTCACCGGTGCAGATAATTCCGGCGTGTTCCCACACCGGAACCCCTCTCCACTTCCACTCCTCGACCACTTCGGGATCGACCTGCTTGATGAGGGTTCGGATCCGAGCGAGCATCTCGCCCCGCCAATCGCTCAGCTCTTTGATTCTCGCATCTATCAATTGAGAGGGGGTGTCTCCTCCTGCTCCCTCCGTCGAGCCGCCCTTCTTCATGGCTGTTGTCGCTTTGGTCATGATTGGTCCCAGTGGCTTTGTGCACGTCGACGCCTGGCGTCTGGGCTTTGTGCCAATGCCGGGCGACAAACTCTCAACGTCGCGGAGGAACCTTCGTCCCTCCGGACCCGATTTGCAACGAGGATCACACGAAAATGGAGCTACGATTTGGCGGCGCTTGTTGAACATTGTCGGCGCCGCCACCAGCGCCAGCGACCTTTCGGCGACATGGGCTCGCAGAGATGCTCGCGAGCCGAGGCCGAACCATGAGGGGTCACGGCGATGTTGCACCGTCCCGATGGCAGACGCCCTTGGCTAATTCGCGATGCATCTCACAGTCGCTCGCCGGGCAATTGGCTGGCTTGCTTCACCCAGGCGGCAAATTGAGCTTCGTCGAGCTGGTCCTCATAAATGTCGAGGTAGCGCACGTCCTTGTGCTTGGACTCGCCGAGAGGGACAGGACGCAGCGACGTGCCCCGGAAGAAGGTCACTTTGACGTAGCGGGTGAAGACATGGAACGACAGGAACCAGCCCTGGCCCTTGATGCCGTAAAACGGCGAGTTCCATTTGACGGCCTTGTGCACGCCGGGGACGGTGCGCGCGATGATTGCGTCGAGGCGGCGCCCGACGTCGCTTTTCCAGCCCGGCATGGCCGCGATGTAGGCCTGCACGGGAGCGTCGCCTTCGGCCTTCGCGATCTGGGGGTTGCCGCCGGCGAGGAGTGCCGGCTTCGCTTCCTTGCCGGACTGCGGCTTCGGCGTCGCCTTGCGCGGTTTGGTTGCCGCGCCCCGCTCGGCGGCGGCCTTCGCCGACTTCTCGGACCTGTGGTCGGCCATTGTGTTCACTCCAAAGTAGGTGGACCCAATCGATGACATTTGATTTTAGAAAGCCGCCCCTGAAGATCAACTTCAGAATCCGAGGGCGGCAGCGGAGCGATCGTACGTCATGGTTGAACTCGTCAAACCGGCGCTTGAACATCTGCCGTCGTATAAGGCCGCCCTTGAGCGCGGCTGGTCGCCGGACAATGTGCGGCTGATGGAGGCGACGCGCGAGCAGCTTGCGGCCATCGAAAAGAATCCAACGGCCTTCCTCGCCGATCTCGACGACCCCGATGCCAAGGGTGGTCCGATCACCTTGCCTGATGGGACGAACGTGCCGCGCCTGCCGGGATTCCGGCGCTGGATCTGGGACGGCGAAGTCGCCGGCTCGATCGGCCTTCGCTGGCAGCGCGGCACCGCCGAGCTGCCGCCACATGTGCTCGGCCACATCGGCTATGCCGTAGTGCCATGGAAGCGGCGGCGCGGCCATGCGACAGAGGCAGTGAGGCTGATGCTCGGCGAGGCGAGGGCGCTCGGCCTGCCCTTCGTCGAGATCACCGCCAAGCCGGGTAATCTCGCCTCGCAGAAGGTGGTCCTGGCCAATGGCGGACGGCTCGTCGGGCGATTCTTCGAGGACGCTGCCTATGGCGGCGCCGAAAGCCTGCGCTATCGCATCGACCTGTAGCGCCTGCCGACTATTCGGCAGCGGCCGGCAGCGGCGGCATCGTGTTTCGGCGCCACTCCCAGATATGTGAGGCGAGCGCTACCGCCACGGCGACCAGCATGGCCATGGCGCCAACCACCGGCAGGCTGCGATAGCCATAACCGGCATTGAGCATGGCGGCGCCGAGCGAGGCGGCGAGCGCGATGCCGACATTGAAGCCGGCCGGGATAAGCGATGAGGCGAGATTGGAGGCGTCCGCCGTCCAGGTCAGGATACGGGTCTGGATCGGGGTGCCGATGGCAAAGCTGAGACCACCCCAGATAGTGGTCGCAACGACCATCGGCACCGGGTACGGGCTGGCGGCGTAAATGACGGCAAGTGTCACCGCCTGCATGAAAAGCATGGTGATGAGCGACGGCATCAGTTTCCAGTCGGCGAGCCGCCCGCCAAGAAAGACGCCGATCGTCGCGCCGACACCGTTGAGTAGCAGCACCCAGGGCACCAGGCCCTCGCCGAGGCCGGTGACTTCAAGCAGCGTCGGCGTGATGTAGGTGAACAGGCCGAACTGGCCGATCATCAGCATCAGCATGAGGATTAGCGACGTCCAAACCTGCTGGCGTGCGAGCACGCGGACCTCGCTGCCGAAACTGACGGGCCGGCGCGACGATCCCGTCCGGCGCGGTAGGAGGGCGGCCATGGCGGCGATGGAAACCACACCAAGCGCGCACATCACCCAGAACGTCGCGCGCCACCCCCAAATATTGCCGATCGCCGTGCCGGCCGGCACGCCGATGACATTGGAGACCGTGAGGCCCGACAGGATGAGCGCCACGGCCATTCCACGCTGATCCTGGCGGACCAGGCCGACCGCAACCACCATCGCGACGCCGAAGTAGGCGCCGTGCGCCACGGCCACTGCAATCCGCAACAGCAACATGGAGGCGAAGTCGGGCCCAAGGGCGCAGGCGGCCTGGCCGATGGTGAAGGCTGCGGCAAGGCCAAGCAGCAACGCCTTGCGGGAAAGCGTCTTGGTGGCGAGCGTCAACAGCGGTCCGCCGATCGCGATGCCGCCGGCGTAGCCGGAGACGAGGTAGCCGGCGGTTGGGATGGAGACGCCAAGGCCGTCCGCCACCTGCGGCAGCACGCCGGCGATGACGAACTCGGTGGTGCCGAATGCGAACGCAGCGATGAACAGGGCGATGAGGGGAAGCATGGCGCGGGAAGGCGATCCTTGAACGAGATGGCTCAAATCACGGACGAGAGCGGCGGGCAATCCAGAAATTCTCGACGCCGCTTTAGGTTTTCTTCATCGGTTCAGCCAGGCTCCGGCCGCACAAGGCTAGACGGTCGTCGTCTTCCTTCCGTAGGGGATTTTCAACCACGCCCGCTCGTGAAAATAGTAGAGCAGCGATTTGGTGATGACCTCGGTCACGCCGATGGCCGCAGCGAGCTTGATGCTGCCCGTCACGATGAGCGAAATGATTATCGTGTCGACCGTGCCGGTGACGCGCCAGGAAAGCGCCTTGGCGAAACTGCGCGAATGGGTATCCATAGACTTTCTCCCGGCGGATTTTAAGCGATCCTTAGAGCGCCTTGCGTTCTGGTGGAACCAAAACCGCGCTCCAGGTCTTTGCTTGACGCGTGTTGTCCGACGCCAAGCGAAGACGGTTGGCTGAAAAATGCTCTAGCCGACAGACAGAAGGGTTAGCAAAGACTAATTTTCGCGCGCCGGCTCCAGGCAATTCCCGCGCTGGGCCCAATCTATCCGGCCTTCAGCCGCGAGCCGGTGAGCAGGCCGCGTTCCTCGAGCACGGGGTAGGCTATCGAGGCAAGCAGCGAATTGATCTGCTTCAGGTCGCGGATTGTGTCGAGATGGATGGAACTGGTCTCGACGCTCTTGGCGGTGCCGTCGCGCAGCCGCACGAAATGGCTGGCGCTGGTCTCCTTCTCGCGGTCGCGCAGCCGATCCTTTTCCAGCACCAGCTGGCGGGCGGTCTCCGGATCGCGCGAGACCAGCACGTTGAAGGCAAGCCGCGCGTTGGCGAGCACCGAAGCATGGAAGCCGCTAAGCTCGCGCCAACCCTCGGGCGTGAACTCCAGCCTGCGCTCAAGCTTTTTCCTGACATGCACCAGCATGTTGCGCACGATGATGTCGCCGACCTGTTCGAGCTTGACGCAGGCGCCGATCAACTCCTGGCAGCGCAGCGCCTCGTCCTCGCTCAGCGGGTTCCTGGTGACCTTGGCCAGATAGAGCTTTATCGACGCATGTTTCTTGTCGACGCGGTCGTCGAGCGCGGCCAGCGCCTTGATCTTGTCGGCGTCGGCGCTTTCATAGAGCTCGATGATGCGCTTCAGCATGATCTCGACCGTCTCGCAGACCCGCACCACCTCACGGGTGGCGTTGGCCAGCGCCTGGCTCGGCACATCAAGGGCGCTGTCGTTGAGCGCGGACAACTCGACGACGTCGAGCGCTTCTGCCGGCGCCGGTTTGGTGCCGAGCGCCACGATCTTTTCCGAAACGCGGTAGACAAGGCCGGCCAGCGGCAGGCCGGCAACCAGGATCAGGATGTTGAAGAGGATGTGGGCGTTGACGATCTGGTCGGGCACGGTGGCGCCGGGAAAGGCGACCGGCGGCTTCAACCACAGGAACAGGATCAGCATGGCCAGCGAGCCCATGCCGCGCATCAGGAGATTGCCGATCGGTACGACACGCACGCCCGGCTCCGCATTGCGGGTGAGCAGCGGCGCGATGATCGACGAACCCAGATTGACGCCGAGCACCAGCACGATGCCGAGTTCGGGCGGGATGAAGCCGCGGCCGGCGAGCGTCACCATCAAAAGGACCGCGGCGATCGAGGAATGGAACAGCCAGGTGACCAGCGCCGCCAGCAGATAGGCGGTGACCGGGTCGCCGGAGAAGTAATCGACGACGACCGGCATCAGCGTGCTCTGGCGCAGCGGCTCCGAGGCCTGGCCGATCATTTCCAGCGACAACACCAGCAGGCCGATGCCGACCAGGATGCGGCCGAACTGGCGCCAGTCGCGCCGCTCGGTGGCCATGAACATGACGGTGCCGGCGACAAGACAGACCGGCACCAGCAGCGACAGGTCGAAGGTGAGCAGCTTGACCACCAGCGCCGAGCCGATCTCGGCGCCGCGCACGGCAAGCTGGCCCGATATACCGCTGACGATGCCGGCGCCGGCGAAGGACCCGACCAGCAAGGTGACGGCAGTGGAGCTTTGCAGGGCGATCGCCAGGCCGCAGCCGGCCAGAACCGCCATGAAAGGATTGCGCATGGTGGCGCGCAGCTTGTGGCGCAGCACATCGCCATAGGCGCGCTCGACACCTGTCTTCACCAAGCGGGTGGCAAACAGCATCAGCGCCACCGCGCCGGCAAGATGCAGCAAAACGACCGAACCGCTCATGTCAGGCTCGCATTCCGACAGCCACCAGCAATATGGGAGCCGTGATGGCAAAGGCGCAAAAGAGGGGGCGAATCAAGGACATTGCAAAGGTCGATACTACTCCGATTACTTTTAGCCGGATAATAAATTTTGCGCAATTCGGCCGGCTGTTGCGCGACAGGGCGTGTCGGAAATGGATGGATCGCAAAATGGTTGCATCGCCGGCCGGCTTCTTGATGGTCGCGCGCTCAAGTGCCGACGACCGCTTCAGATCAGGTTTGAGCCGAGTGTTGAGTTGGATGTTATAAATACATGAAATCATTACAAAAACCTAATCCGCGTGTTCAGTTTCGGTTCATTCTTCGGGCTCTATTGCTTGGGCATCGACAACCAAGGAGTACCCCGTCATGAAAACGCATCATTCTTTCCGCAGTCGCCGTATCGATGCTGGCTGCGACGTCCCTGCAGGGTCAGGCAGCGCCGCTGAACGCGCCGAATGCACCGCAGTCGACCTACAGCCAGGTCGACTGGAAGAAGCCGGACAGGCACGTCAAGACGCGCGTCGTGGTGAAGAAGAAAGTCGTCGTCAAGAGGAACCATTGGCGCAACGGCCAGAGATATTCGAGTTGGAGGCGCCACCAGCCGGTCCGCGACTATCGCCACTATGGCCTGCGTCGTCCGGGCCGTGGCCAGGAATGGATCCGCGTCGGCAACGACTATCTCTTGGTCAGCGTCGTCTCCGGCATCATCTTCGGCGCGATTGCCGCGCACTGACCGTCAAACGTCGATCGGCGCAATGCCGGACAGGAAGGAGGGCTTGCAACCGGCCCCTAAGCCTAACTGAATGTGGATGTTCAGTCGGATAGTCGATGGTTATCCCTGGCATCGCAACGACTTGCAGAGGCTTGACCTGCTGGAGAAATCCGAAGAAGCGAGCATCCTTCCGGTTTGCAGCGCTTCGGATTTCTCCTGCTTCTAGCCAGGATTGTCACAGGGTCAGCACTATGCGCGAGAGCCGGCCGAGTTCGATCAGTCGGTCGAGCAGGCCCGGCGTGCTTGCGAAATCGTCGGAACTCACGACGCCGATCGACGACGTGTCGACGCGGGTCCCGAACAGGATCAGGCATTTTTCTTCGTCGAAGCGCCGCGATGTCCAGATCATGCCGTCGAGTGTCTGATCGGCGTCGTGGATCGCTTGTGCCCAACCTCTTGTTGAGGGGTAGGAGGATGGCGGCGTGTCGATCAATGACTGACGGGTGATGCCCCACTTGTTGAGATCCGGCTCGAAAAGGCGGGCTAGCTTCAAGTTGCGATCGATCTCGATGCGCGAGCCGGCGAGTTCTTCGACCTTGCTCAGCGGGACCGACTTGAAGGTCGCTGCAGGGTTGATGTCGTGGAACATTGACTCGTATGCGGCGCATCCGAAAGAAGTCGCTGCGTACATGGTCGGCACCTGGATGCTCCGGCTTGTGAAGGGAGCGAACCTCGAGGAGCCGGAGCCGGGATTGAACTCGTGGGCGCGCCGGTTGCGTGAGTGTACGCGATGCAGTTCCGTCCCGGCGGGAAGCACGAGGACGTTGCATTCCAGGTCCGGAGGCGGAGCAGGGACGGATGTCAACCTGCCGCTTCCTCTCCCAACTTACGTGCCGCTTCGACGACCGCGTCTACCTTGCCCAGATTTTCCGAAGGAACCCCTCCGTCCAGCCACGGATTGGACGAAAGGAACCAGAAGGCGACCTGCCACTGGCTCATGCCGGGCGGCAGCGCGTCCAGTACCCGCGCAACCGCCGGATCAGGCTTGCCGTCCTTGAACTGGAACGCGGGAAACAGCTCGCGGCCACTCAACTGTATGGAGAACGCCTTCCTTTCGGCCTTCCACCTGGACCCCGTGGCGCTCCTGTTGCGGGCGCTGTGGCCTGCCAGTTCGGCTAGCTCGGCACTCGTGAGGCAGGGGACTTCCTCCGCGAACCTCACGCGCGCCCTGGCGTTGTCAGCCTCGATCTTCGATCGGACTGCCGACATGGGGTCGTTGGCGGGCAACATGGCCTCCACCAAGAGTTCCATGTTCCGCTCCGACATCTCGGCTCGCTTTCTTGCAACAACTGCGCTGATCGGTTCCAGCAACCGCACGGCGGCGGGATCCAGTTTTTCGGAGGCCCCCACACCGTCGAAGACGTCCCTTACCGCCTTCCTCACGACGGCTTTCAATCGCTTTAACCCTGCGGCCTTGAGGTTCCGGCTTCGGGCTACATTCTTTCCGCCGGCCTTCCTCGGCGCCTCTGCTGCGGTCAATCTTTCCATCAGCGTGTCCGCCATCAGCCGTTCGATTTCGGCCTCCTTGAGCATGCTGGACAGTGCGTTCGTCATTGGAGCCTCCACGAGGTGAGATCAGTAATGATCGACGCAACTTACTTATATCATGTGCCGGCGTTCTTCAAGCGGAAGGCCGGCAACGGCCGTTCCGGCGCAGCCTTGACACATGCCTGCCGGCGGCCTGCTGGACGGTGCCGGGTGTGTCTCAGGCAAGTTGATGAGAACCATTGACACGGAGTTCTTGACGGTGCGGCTGCCGACTACAAGATCGTGGGCACAGATATTCTCCGTGCGCTCACATGCATCCCACATTTCGGTTACGGGCCGGGGCTTGCAACGGCCGCCTTCTTTTTGCCCTGTGAAAACCGGGTATGGTTCGCATTAGGAGTCGTCGGGTTTCGCCGGCGTGATTATATGGACGCAAACGAGCCGTTTCCGATGCGCTTTCCACCTGCCTTCCTCGACGAGATACGCGACCGCGTGCCGATTTCCTCGGTGATCGGCCAGCGCGTGGCGTGGGACAGGAAGAAGACCAACGCGCCGCGCGGCGATTATTGGGCGTGCTGTCCCTTCCATGGCGAGAAGAGCCCGTCCTTTCACTGCGAGGACAAGAAGGGACGCTATCATTGCTTCGGCTGCTCGGTTTCGGGCGACCACTTCAAATTCCTCACCGAACTCGACGGAATGAGCTTTCCCGAAGCGGTCGAGAAGATCGCCGACATGGCCGGGGTGCCGATGCCGTTGCGCGATGCCTGGGAGGAACGGCGCGAAAAGGAACGCGCCAGCCTGACCGAAGTCATGGAAATGGCGACCGCCTTCTTCCAGGAGCGGCTGCAGGGACCGGAAGGCGCAAAAGCCCGCGCCTATCTGCGCGACCGCGGGCTGACGCCGGCGACGCAGCAGTCGTTCCGGCTCGGCTATGCGCCCGACAGTCGCAATGCGCTGAAGGAGCATCTTGCCGCCAAGGGCGTGCCCAAGGCCGATATCGAGGCATGCGGGCTGGTGCGCCATGGCGACGACGTTCCGGTTTCCTACGATTGGTTCCGCGACCGCATCATGTTCCCGATCCCGGACTCCAGAGGCAAGATAATCGCCTTTGGCGGGCGGGCGCTGGCAGCCGATGCGCTCGCCAAATACATGAATTCGCCCGACACCGAGCTCTTCCACAAGGGTAACGTGCTCTATAATTTCGCCCGGGCGCGCAAGGCAGTGGCCAAGGGCGGCACGGTGATTGCCGTCGAGGGCTATATGGACGTGATCGCGCTGGCGCAGGCCGGTTTCGAGAATGTCGTGGCGCCGCTCGGCACCGCGCTGACCGAAAACCAGCTCGAACTGCTGTGGCGGATGGCCGGCGAGCCGGTGCTGTGCTTCGATGGCGACCAGGCCGGTCTGAAGGCGGCATGGCGCGCCGCCGACATGGCGCTGCCGGCGGTCCAGGCAGGCCGCTCGGTGCGCTTTGCGCTTCTGCCCGAAGGCAAGGACCCCGACGATCTGGTCAAGGCCGAAGGGCCGGACGCGTTTGGCGCCGTGCTTTCCGAGGCGCGGCCGCTCGCCGACCTTTTGTGGATGCGAGAAACGGCCGGCGGCATCTTCGACACGCCGGAACGACGGGCGGAACTGGAAAAAACGCTGCGCGAACTGACCAGCCGCATCCGCGACGAGAGCTTGCGCTATCACTACCAACAGGAAATGCGCGAGCGAGTGCTAAGCTTTTTCGGCGCCCAGCGCGGCGCGCGCCAAACCTATCAAGGGGGGCGCCAAGATGGGCGGTCCGGCGGGCGCTTTCAGGGCAAGGGCTCAGCTGCTGGCGGGCAGTTCGCACGCGGCGGCAATGCCGGTGGACGCACCGCGATCACCGAAAGCCTTGGCCGCTCGGCGCTGGTCAAGCGCGGCAGCGAGGGGATGTCGGTGCGCGAGGCGACGATCATCGCAGCTCTTGTCAATCATCCGGCGCTGATCGACGAGAATTTCGCGCATGTCGAGTTCCTCGACCTCGCCAACACCGATCTGAAGCGATTGCACGCGGCGATCCTCGATGCGATGGCGCATGACATGGCCAACGACCGCAACGCGGTGATCGCGACGATCGAACGTGCCGGCTGCGGCGAGATCTGGGCGCGCGTGGTGGCGCTGATCAAACGGGCGCGGCAATGGCCGGCGCTGGAAACGGCCGGACTTGACGATGCCCGCGACGCCTTCAGCCAGGCGCTCCACTTGCAGCGCAGCGCGCGCACCTTACATAAGGAGCTGAAACAGGCAGAAGCAGCGCTCGCCAGCGATCCCACGGACGAAAACTACCGGCATCTCGTCGAGATCCAGGCGCAATTTCGTGATGTGCAGGCAACGGAGGCGCTGATTGAAGGGTTCGGCGTGTCTTCGGGCAGGGCCGGGCGGGTGTAGGTCGAAGCTTACGAAAGAGTGAAAGTGCAGAACCGTGCTTGCGCGTCGAATCAGCCGCGGCGCTTAAGTCGGGTAATTGATTCGCTTTTTTCATGCGAATCATGCGAGAGGCGCTTGACCTTCTGGCAGAATGACGGAATCAGGACGATTCGAAACGTTAACCCGCGCCGGCGTCGACGGAAATGCAGCGATGTGAGGTACCGGTCACTGGACAGGCGGTCAGCCTGACACAGTTACCAGGGTTAATCTGGACTTAACGAGAGATGCAGTTACTGGCCCGGGGAACGCGTTCTAGCGAGAGCGCATCTGATTTAACCGGTACGGCAGCTTACGCGGCTTGATACTTATGCGGCTAGATACCTGGCCGCTTGGAGAAAATAAAGAATGGCGACAAAAGAAAAGGAAGAGGTCGAGACCGAACGTGAAGGCGCCACCGATGGCCCTCTGCTCGACCTTTCCGACGATGCTGTCAAGAAGATGATCAAGGCCGCCAAGAAGCGCGGCTATGTCACCATGGACGAACTGAATTCGGTGCTGCCCTCGGAGGAAGTGACCTCCGAGCAGATCGAGGACACGATGGCCATGCTCTCCGACATGGGCATCAACGTGGTCGAGGACGACGAGCAGGGCGAGGAGCCCGAAGCCGCCGACGCGGCTGCCGACGCCGAGGAAGACGCCAACGAACTGGCCGAGCAGACCGGTACCGCCGTTGCTGCGACGACCACCAAGAAAGAGCCGACCGATCGCACCGACGATCCGGTTCGCATGTATCTGCGCGAGATGGGCTCGGTCGAGCTTCTGTCGCGCGAGGGCGAAATCGCGATTGCCAAGCGCATCGAGGCTGGCCGCGAGACGATGATCGCGGGCCTGTGCGAAAGCCCGCTGACCTTCCAGGCCATCATCATCTGGCGTGACGAGCTCAACGAATCGAAGATCCTCTTGCGCGAGATCATCGACCTCGAAGCGACCTATGCCGGACCGGAGGCCAAGCAGGCGCCGGTGGTCGAGCGGATCGAGGAAGCCAAGACCGACGACAAGCCGCGCCGTTCGCGCGAGGACGAGGACGACATCACCAATGTCGGCGGCGACACGCGCGGTCTGACTGATGACGACGAGGAAGACGAGGACGAAGCCAGCCTGTCGCTGGCGGCGATGGAAGCGGAGCTGCGTCCGCAGGTGATGGAGACGCTCGACGTCATCGCCGACACCTACAAGAAGTTGCGCAAGCTGCAGGACCAGCAGGTCGAGAACCGGCTGGCTGCCGCCGGCACGCTGTCGCCCAGCCAGGACCGCCGGCTGAAGGAGCTGAAGGACCAGCTGATCAAGGCGGTGAAGTCGCTATCCCTGAACACGGCGCGCATCGAGGCATTGGTCGAGCAGCTCTACGACATCAACAAGCGCCTGGTGCAGAACGAAGGCAAGCTGTTGCGGCTGGCCGAAAGCTATGGCGTGCGCCGCGAGGAATTCCTGAAGGAGTACCAGGGCTCGGAGCTCGATCCGAACTGGACGCGCTCGATCGGCAATCTGACCTCGCGCGGCTGGAAGGAATTCACCAAGAACGAAAAGGACGCGATCCGCGACCTGCGCGCCGAGATCCAGAATCTCGCCACCGAAACGGCGATCTCGATCCTGGAATTCCGCAAGATCGTCAACCAGGTGCAGAAGGGCGAGCGCGAAGCCGCGATCGCCAAGAAGGAAATGGTCGAGGCCAATTTGCGCCTCGTCATTTCCATCGCCAAGAAATACACCAATCGCGGCCTGCAGTTCCTCGACCTGATCCAGGAAGGCAATATCGGCCTGATGAAGGCGGTCGACAAGTTCGAATACCGCCGCGGCTACAAGTTCTCGACCTATGCGACGTGGTGGATCCGGCAAGCGATCACCCGCTCGATTGCCGACCAGGCACGCACAATCCGCATTCCGGTGCACATGATCGAGACGATCAACAAGATCGTGCGCACCTCGCGCCAGATGCTGCACGAGATCGGCCGCGAGCCGACGCCGGAGGAACTGGCGGAAAAGCTCGCCATGCCGCTGGAAAAAGTGCGCAAGGTGCTGAAGATCGCCAAGGAGCCGATTTCGCTCGAAACGCCGGTCGGCGACGAGGAGGATTCGCATCTCGGCGATTTCATCGAGGACAAGATGGCGATCCTGCCGATCGACGCAGCGATCCAGGCCAATCTGCGCGAGACGACGACGCGGGTGCTTGCTTCACTCACCCCGCGTGAAGAGCGCGTGCTCAGAATGCGCTTCGGCATCGGCATGAACACCGACCACACGCTGGAGGAAGTCGGCCAGCAGTTCTCGGTCACCCGCGAGCGCATCCGCCAGATCGAAGCCAAGGCGCTGCGCAAGCTCAAGCACCCGAGCCGCTCGCGCAAGCTGCGGAGCTTCCTCGACAGCTGATGCCGGGTAACGGATAGCAATTTAAAGGGCGCTGCGCAGGCTGTGTGAGAATCGAAACGATCCCGCTGATTGGCGGGGTCGTTTCGATGATGCAGCCCTATGCGGGTTGGGCTGATCTGAGGTTGATGCTGCGGATGCTGTTGTAGGCTAGGACCGACCATTTCGGTTCTGATCCCTAGAGGCTTCGGATGAGGAACCGCGATCATTCATGCGTTGCAGCGCTTCCTCATGGATATGTTGTCGTGAACCGCGGCATCGCCGAAAGTGCCTTTTCAGGGGGTCAATGTTCATAGGAACATTACCTTGAGCCTGTCCCACCAGCCGGGCTCGGGTTTTGCCGGTTTCCGGACGTTGTTGGTGAGGCCGTTGATATAAAGAACCATATTCAGCGGGTCGAACCTGAGGCCGTGGAACTTGGCAGCGAAGCGTCCGCCGCGATCGATGACGTGGGTGACGGCCCCATGCATCTGCTGGCCGTCTTTCAGCGGCTCGAAGCGTACATTGTAAGCCTCTGACAATTTCCGGGTCGTGCGGTCCGGCTGGCCCGGCCGTGTCGTCAAAAACATCCAGTTGCTGGCATCCAACCCGTGCGCTGGACCATAGGCATCGAGGACTTCGGACGTGTCCCTTACCGGGTCGGTTGTCACTGCCAGGAACTGCACCCTGTCTTTCATCGGCGTAGCGTTGACCTTGCGCTGAATGTCCGCGATCACCTCGGAATGGATTGGACACAGATCGGTACAACTCGCGAAGATGAAGGAGAGCACCACGATCTTGTCCGAGAAATCAGAAAGGCGGACGGCCTTTCCGTCCGCGTCGGCCAGTTCGAACGGCGGCGCAGCCGGTTCGTCGATGATCTGAAAGAACTTCTCCTCACTGCCCATCATCTTGTCGAGATCGGCGCCCGGATGATGCGCCAGCGCGGGCGGCGCGGCGGCCAGCAACAGAGAAAGCATTGCGATCAGGATTCTTACTTTCATAACCCATGCTTTCCAGTTGAGGAGGGATTTGGCGGGGCGCGGTCCAACCGCACCTGCTCCTGCTCCCGGCGGCTCATCTCCGCCTGATATTGTCGCTCCCGTTCAGGCCAGGTGCTCTTGATGAAGGTGAGCACGGCCCGGATTTCCTCGTCGGTCATCACACCCGCAAATGCCGGCATGTCGCTCTCGTAGCCGCCGCCGACGACCGCGGCCGGTCCTTCCTTGGTGACACGGAAGAGCACGCCGTCCGGATGATGCCAGGAGTGACCGGAGGCATCGTGCGGTGGTGCCGGCATGCGTCCCGAAAGCAGCGGGCTTTTCCAGTCGCGTTGTCCTTCGAGGTTGGCGCCATGGCAGGTGGCGCAACGCTCGGCATAGATCGTCTTTCCGAGCGCGACGGTGGCAGCCGAGACGCCGCCGGCCATCCGGTTCGCGAGCCAGGGCCAGGAAAATCCAAGGACTACCGCAGCCACGCCGAGCATCGAGAAGAGGACCGACGTCCTTTTCATTTGCCGCCGCCGAAGAACAGGTACTTGACCAGTGCGGCCGCCCCAAGGACGAGCACAAGCACGGCGAGCAGCCACGCGAAGCTCATGCCCCACATCATCATTCCGCTCGTGCCTTCCATCATCGCAGCCTCCTATTCCTTGGCGTAGACGCCGCCGGTCCCACCAGACTTCTGGATTTCGAGAATCTCGAACGGACCCTCCTTCGTGCCGGTCATGCCGGGGGAACCCATCGGCATGCCGGGCAGCGTCACGCCCTTGATATCGGGCCGCTCGGTCAAGAGCTTTTTGACCGTGCCGACCGGCACATGGCCGCTCACCACATAGCCGTCGATGAAGGAGAGATGGCAGCCCTCGGCTTCCGCCGGAATGCCCGCTTCCCGGCTCATGGCGGAAAGGTCGTGCGTCGGCTTGACGGTGACCGCGAAGCCGTTCTCCCTGAGATAATCGGCATAGCCTTCGCAGCAGCCGCATTGCGGGTTTTTGTAAAGCGTGACGTCCTTTTCGCCGGCAAGCGCCGGAGCGGCACTGGAGAGCAAGGACGCAAGGGCGAGAGCTTTCAGAATATTGGACATGTTTTTTCTCCTTTCGGGTTTTTCGGAAGATTAGGCGACGCGGAAGACCGCCATCATGCCACCGGCCTGGTGTTCAAGAATGTGGCAGTGGAACATCCAGTCACCGGGGTTGTCGGCGACGAAGGCGATCTCGACCTTTTCGCGCGGCGAAACCAGCACCGTGTCCTGCCATTCGCGATGACGGGTGGGCTGGCCATTGCGGGAAATCACCCGGAATGAATGGCCGTGCAGATGGATCGGATGATGCCAGGCTGTCGCATTGGTCATTGCGATGACATGGTTCTTGTTCCGCGCAAGCGTCAGCGCCGGTTTCATGTCGTGGCGAGCCTGGTCGGCGGCGATGCCATTGATGAACCAAGCGGTGCTGGAGTTCATGGTCTGCGTCATCCTCTCTCCGCCCATCATCGAATTCATGTCGCGCGTCGTGCCGCCCGGCGCACCCGGGCCGATGCTTTCACCCATGTCCTGGGCCACCATCCGGCCCAGCATGCCGCCGGTGAAAACGACCTCGTTGCGGGATGCGGTTTCGAGGTCCGGCTCCGGTAGCGGGTTGGCCGGCAAGGCCAGCGGCCAGTCGGGCGCGCGCTCGCGGAGCGGAGTGTCGGAATAAGCGATATCGACGAGCTTGTATTCCAGCCCTTCGTAGAACCGGTCGAAGATCGAAACCCGTCTACCGGGCTTGCCCGTCATGTCGAGGATCAGGTCGGCGCGCGTGGCCGGGCCAAGCACCACCAGCCCGCCATCCGGCGCGTGTGGCGCGACCGGCCGGCCGTCGAGCGCGATGACGATGGGCTGAAGACCTGTGAAGTCGGGGCTGAAGATGCGCGCATTGGCGGCGTTGATCAGCCGCAGGCGGATGCGCTCACCCGCCCTGACGGCGAAGGTAGTCGGCACGCGACCGTTGATAGTAACCGTGTTGCCGACGCGGCCGTTGTGGTGGATGTCGTGCCGGTTGCCGAAATCCTCGCTGATTGCGCCCGATTTGGTCAGCCGCCAGTCGTCGAGCACCCAGGTCACGTCGCGGTCGACGCGCGCCGGTTCGCGTTCCTCGATAATCAGCGGTCCGTAAAGCCCGCGCTCGACCTGCTCGAAGCTCCGTTGGTGCGGGTGATACCAGAAGGTGCCGGCGTCGACCGCATCGAATTCATAGACGAAGCGCTCTCCCGCTCTGATCGGCTTCTAGGTAAGGTGCGGGCGCCGTCCATGGCGTGCGGCACGCGCACGCCGTGCCAGTGCACTGTCGTTTCCTCGGCGAGGCCGTTCTCGACCACGACCCGCAGCCGCTCGCCCTGCCGGACCCGTATCTCGGGACCGGGAACAGTCCCGCCGTAGCACCAGGCGGCAATCTCGCCGGATGGTCCGGGCATAAGCCGCGTACGATCCGGCGCCGCCCGCAATTGCACCTCTTGCGGAGCCGCGGCATGGACGGGCGACCGCCACAACACGGGAAGCATCGCATCCGCGGTACTCGCGGCCGCCGATGCAAGAAAGGCTCGACGCGTCAGCGCCGGCATGGGAAATCTGGACATGGTTCAATCATCCTGAAAAGTCGGTCGATCGCGCACATGGCGGCGCGGAAAGACACCTCACGCGAAACTGCGATCACGGCCGGTACGACGCGCCCATGGTCGTTACACCGGCAACCGGGGAAGCCCTGCCGGCGTCAGCTACAGGATGATGGTTCGGGGAGGAGAGGGATCGGGTGGGCCGGTGTGGCCGACCAATTCCACCAGCGGTGAAGTCGCAATTTCGGCTGCCACAAAGGAAAGCACGAGACTGATCCGCGCAGGAATTGCTGCGAATGGCACAAGGCAGGCCGCACCGCATAGCTGAGGCTTGCCGCTGTCGTTGGGAGGGCAGGCATTACAATCGCCCATGTCTCCGTCAGCCATCGCAGCGGAAGACATCGCCAATGCCATGCTCGTCGCGTTAGTTGCATGCGCAACCGTGCCTGCTGCGAACACTACGAGCAGTACAATTGCGAAGATGTGGGCAAGTCTGCGCATGACGCTGCATGCTAGCCTGTTTCTGCGTCATGTCCAGTTACAGGCTGTCGCAGCCTCGACGTCGTGAATTGTCCCGAGTCTGGGAACAGACCTTCCCAGCCTGGCGTGGTAAATCATCGCTTGGGAGCGAGCTACCAGCTATGGGGCTCTCCAAAAATCCTCCTGATGACTTCGTCGGCGCGGGTGTCGAAACATCGGCCATGGCTGAGCAAAATACGGTCTGGCTGCCATGAGTGGATTTTTCGCAGCGCTGCCTTCGCCTTCCGCCGCTGAAGAAGGAGCGGCAGGCGCATACCGAAGAAGATCTGACCGTGAGGATGATACATACCGGTCAGTTTTGTGGCCGTTCGCCAAGGCTCGGCAATCTTGTCCAACTCGAGGTTAATGATCGTGTCGGTGAGGATCAGCGCCTTCGAGTCCCTGTGGAAGAAAATGTACTCCTTGAAGTACCCACCAGGGAAAAGCGTCTGGTCGATTTCCCGACCCCACTCTTCAGGCGGAGTAGGGCCGAGGTCTCTGGCAAACTCGATTGCTGTACGGCGGGCGCGGGCTCTTTGGCGGACGCGCGGCGAGGCCCAGGTGATCGCTTCTGGAAAGGTCTTCGCCCACTCTCCGATATGAGCGTAGTGAAATTGATTGGGCGACACGAGGTGACGGGGCGTCCCTAGCGCCTGTAGTTCGTTCGCCAGCCTCTTGTCGAACTTGATTGGCGAGTGGAGAAACAGATCCATTCGAAAAACGCACGACCGTCATTCGCGTCGTGAACGGGAGCGGCAATCTTACGCCAGCCACGGTCAGATACTCGAACGGCCCGTCGACGACACCGATGTTCGTCGCGACGGGTTTGTATACGTTGATCGGCTCGTAGAGAGAGGCGCCCATAGGCGATCGCCGAAGATTGATCCAAGCGACAGTCTAAGATGACGCTATCGCGCAAAGCTAGGCCCGATCGCATTATGTCCGCTCCCGGTCCGACCACGGCCGAAACGGGAAGGTCCGTTTCGGAGAAGCGCCAGAAACGTGTGAAAAAAACGGTGCTCCCTGGTCCTTCCGTTCGGCGACAAGAAGGGCGACATTCCACCGATTCAGACATTTCGCTTGTTCACGACGTCAAGAATCGAGCGAAGGCCCAGCGCTTTTGCAGGCCCTCATCATTTTAACACAGCCTGTGCGGAGCCCTTTTTCGTTCGTCGCACTGGGATTGTCTCGCCAGACGGTGCGGTTGTTGTTGCAGCATACCGGCTGTGGGAGGATAATCGCGTGTCGGATGCATTTTCTGGGCGACAAACCCGGATGCCCGCCCCGGCGGTGACGCCGCGCTCCGAGGCCCGGAGGGAGGTGTGCATGACAACCTATATCGTGCTGATCAACTGGACTGAGCAGGGCGCCAAAAATGTGCGCGAGTCGCCGAAGCGGCTCGATGCCGCC
This sequence comes from Mesorhizobium sp. WSM4810, assembly GCF_055811235.1. Classification (NCBI taxonomy): domain Bacteria; kingdom Pseudomonadati; phylum Pseudomonadota; class Alphaproteobacteria; order Hyphomicrobiales; family Phyllobacteriaceae; genus Mesorhizobium; species Mesorhizobium sp. WSM4810. Next base: position 28,844 of record NZ_JBVVQV010000001.1, read on the forward strand.
AAGAAGCTGCTGGGGGACATGGGCGGCTCGTTCAAGGCTTTTTATCTCACCATGGGCGAATGCGATATGGTGGCGGTCGTCGAAGCGCCCGACGATGCGGTGCTCGCGCGTTTCTCGCTGATGCTGGCGTCAGGCGGTAACGTGAGGACGCGGACGCTCAAGGCTTTCCCGGAATTGGCCTATCGCGAAATCATCGCCTCGCTCGGCTGAGGCGTGCGCGGCTATAGACCCGCGCAGCTGCCGGACATCGGACGGTCAGGCGCCGCTCGACGGCGCCCGGCCAATCCGGCCCGAAGGTGGCTGGCGCGAAAGTGTCTGGCCCGAAAGTGTCTGGCCCGAAAGTGGCTGGCCCGAAATGTTGCGGGGCGAAGGTGTTTCCCGGATAGTCAGCGCAGCACTTCAACGCGCGTATCGAGACACATGCCCAAGCCTCTGCTGACCGTCTGGTACAATACCCGTTGTCCGGTTTGCGATGCCGGCATCGTCAGGCAGAAGCGGGCGGCTGGTCGAGGCGATCAAGGCCGGGCGGATCGCGTTTCGCGACATCAATGCCGAACCGGCGGCGCTGGCCGGATACGGCGTGTCGCTGGAGGACATCCGCCGCCGGCTGCACGCAACCGATGCGGACGGCAGGCTGCTGGTCGGCGCCGACGTCGCAATTGCCGTCTGGCTGAGAACGCCGGGCGAGGGCTGGCTGGCAGCGCTGTTCGGCAATCGCGCCGTGCTGCCGCTGACGCGCTATGCCTATGATCGCTTCGCCGATCTTTTCTATGCCTGGAACCGGCGCAAAGGCCGCTGGTAACCGATATTAGCCAAGCTCGGTGACGAACTCAATCTGGTGGCACCGTTCTCAGATACATCGTAAGATATATCTTGACTCAACGGCCTCATTCGCATAATTGAGATATATCGTAAGACATAACTCAAGGAGCAGACGATGCACGGACATCCTCATTTCGGCGAGCATGCCGAGCGCGTTTTCGTGCATATGGCCGGCAAGTTCGGCGGTCGTGGCGGCGGCTTCGGCCCATTCGGCCACGGCATGAGGGGCGGCGGGCGCGGCGGGCCGGGCGACATGTTCCGCGCCGGGCGTATGCTGGCCGACGGCGATCTCAAGCTGATCACGCTGTCGCTGCTGGCCGAGGCGCCGCGCCATGGCTATGACATCATCAAGGCGCTGGAGGAACGCACCAGCGGCGTCTACAGCCCGAGCCCCGGCGTGGTCTATCCGACGCTGACCTTCCTCGAAGAGGCCGGCTATGCCGTCTCGTCGGCGGAAGGCAACAAGAAGGTGTTTTCGATTACCGAGGCAGGGCAGGCGCATCTCAATGACAATCGCGAGATGATCGACCATGTGCTCGATCATCTCGAGCGTTTCGGCCGCAAGATGGCAAAGGCGCGTGACTGGTTCGGCTGGAACGACGATGGCGAGGATAGCGGGCGTCGCGGCCGCGGCGGTTCGGAAAAGCGCGACGAATTCCGCGCCGTGCGCCACCGGCTACGCGCAGCCCTCGGCGACATTGTCGACGCGCCCGCTGAAAAACAGGCCGAGGCGATCGCGATATTGAAAGGGGCGGCCGAAGCCCTCGAAGCGCTGTCGCGCGACTGACTTCCAGGCCGGATGCGGGCCTTGCCCGTTTGCCTAAGGACCGCTAGTGAAATCATCCTGCACCACGCTATGTGATACAGGATGATTGCCGTTGGAGGGCGCGCTCATGTCTTTTCTGAAACGTCTTTTCGGCGGCGGCGGCGGCGCGGGCGAGCCAAAGAGTGCTGCACCGGCAAAGCAGATCGAGCACAAGGGATTTTTGATCAGCGCCACGCCGTACAAGGCGGAAGGCCAATACCAGACCTGCGGCGTGGTTTCCAAGGAGATCGACGGCGTGATGAAGGAGCACAAATTCATCCGCGCCGATCGTTTTGCCGGGCTCGACGACGCTGTCGACATCTCGATCAAAAAGGGCATTCAGCTGGTCGACGAACAGGGCGAGAAGATGTTCGGGTGAGACCCGATCGGTCTCCGGCGCATCTTGAAACGAACAAGGCAAGCGCCCTGTCAGGCGCCTGCCTTTGATTTCAAGTTGCCGACGGCTGGCGGCCTACGCCGCCGCAGCCTGTTTGCTTACGGTCGATGTCACCAAGGCATCCACCTTGGCTGATGCCTTGGCCAGAGCGGCAGTGACCGCATCCGGCCCCATGCCGACGCCTTCGATGCGGATGACTTCGACGTCGGTCATGCCGATGAAGCCAAGCACGCTGCGCAGGTAAGGGATGGCGTGGTCCATCTGCACGGCAGCGCCTTCCGAATAGATGCCGCCCGAGGCGAGGACGATGTAGACCTTCTTGCCGGTGACGAGGCCCTTCGGGCCATTCTCGCCATAAGAGAAAGTCTTGCCGGTGCGGGAGACGTGGTCGACCCAGGATTTCAGCGTCGACGAGATGCCGAAATTGATGAATCCGGTGGCGAGGATGATGGTGTCGGCCGCAAACAGTTCATCGAGCACGCCGTCGGAAACGCCGACGACCTCGGCCTGGCGCTGGGTGCGGGCCTCGGCGGGCGTATAGATGCCGGTCGAATAGTCCGGATCGATGTGCGGCAGCGGGTTTGCCACGAGATCGCGTGCGACCAGCTTGGCCGAAGGATCGGCGGCGAGCAGCTTTTCCGCAAGTTCAGTGGCGATGCGGGTCGAATGCGAGGCATTGCCGCGCGGACTGGATGTGACGAGAAGGATGGACATGGCGGGTCTCCAGGGTTGGCTGAACTGTCCCGACCTATATGGGCGAGCTGACCCATTTGAAAAACCGGTATATTTTATGTATGTTCCATCCAAATAGTGGATAGAACGATGCAGCCAAACCCGACGCTCGATCAGCTTCAGATCCTTGTCACCGTCGCCGACACCGGCAGCTTCTCCGCCGCCGGCCGCAAGCTCAACCGAGCGCAGTCGGTCATCAGCTACGCCATCGCCAATCTCGAGGCGCAGCTTGGGCTGAAACTGTTCGAGCGCGAGGGCACGCGCGAGCCGCATCTGACCGATGTCGGCCGGGCGACGCTGGAAGATGCGCGGCGCATGGTCGGCGTATTGCAGCGCATCCGCTCTCGCGTCGACAGCCACAAGCAGGGCCTGGAGGCTGAAGTCGCGCTGTCGGTCGATGCGACGCTGCCTTCCACCGTGCTGGTGCGCGTGTTGAAGGCGTTCGAGGCGCAATTTCCAACCGTGATGCTGCGCCTGCATATCGGCACGCTCGGGCTGATCCCCGATCATGTCGTCAATGGACATGCCGATCTCGGTATTGGCGGCCTGCTGGGCGAGGTCGACGCGCATCTTGTGCGCATTGGCTTCATGTCGATGGTGCCGGCGGCCGCGCCAAGCCATCCGCTGGCGCTGCTTCCCAAGCCGGTGCCGCTGGAGGAGGTGCGCGAACACATCCAACTTGTCGTCAGCGACCAGTCCGAGCGCACCAAAGGGCGCGACTACGGCGTCTATGCCTACCGCACCTGGCGACTTACGGATATGCGAACCAAGCATGCGCTGATGCGCGAAGGGTTGGGCTGGGGCGGACTGCCGCGATGGTTGATTGCTGACGATGTGGCCAACGGCCGGCTGGTGGAACTCGATCTGGAGCCGTATCGCGAAGTCCGCGCGCCGCTTTATGCCATGCACCGCGCCGACCGCAGCCCGAAGCCGGCTGCGGCCTGGCTGATCGACCAGTTCAAGCGCCAGCTTGGCTGTTTCAACGAGTTCGAGCCGAACCAGGGGCCTGGGGCGACAGACCATCAATCAGCGCCATGAGAACGGCACGGTAGTCCTCGGTCGAAGCGCCTGCTTCGATGGCGAGCGCCGCGCGGTCGAAGGCGGCGGCAAGCAGCGCGGTCAGCGCTTCCACCGGCAATCTCATCATGGACTGCGAGCGCATCGCGGCAACCAGGCCTTCGCGCAACGAGCGGTTGCCGTGGCGGTTGTCGATCTCGTCCATGGCGGCGCGGCCGAGCACGGCCGGCCCGTCGAGCAGCAGCAGCCGGGTGCGGCCGGGTGCGCGCATGGCGGCAAGATAGGCATCCGAGCCGGCGATCAGTGCGTCGCGGGCAAACAGCGAGGGCGGCGAGGCGCGCTCGATCTCTTCCGCCACAGCCGCCGCCTCCTGCTCGACCACTGCGGCGAACAGCGCCTGCTTGTCGGCAAAGTGGTGATAGAGCGCGCCGCGCGTGACGCCGGCCGCAGCCACGATCTCGGGCGTGCCGGTCTCCGCATAGGATTTCTCGGTGAACAGTTTTCGCGCCGCGGCGATCAGGTCGGCGCGCGTCGCTTCGGTGCGATCGCGGTTGGAGCGGCGCGCGCTTTTTCGTTGCATACATTCAGCCTGTATGTTAATGCGTATTCGCATGCAGACTGTATGTTATTTGACGGGAGAAGGAAAGATGAAGACGACAAGCTATTACCCGGTGCTGATGACCGGCGACGTTGCCGGCACGAAGGCCTTCTATGTCGCGCACTTCGGCTTCAAGCCGCTGTTCGAGAGCGACTGGTACGTGCATCTGCAATCAACCGAGGATCGCCGCGTCAATCTCGGCATCGTCCAGGGCGATCATGAAACCATTCCTGAGGAAGGGCGCGGCCGGACCTCCGGCCTGCTGATCAATTTCGAGGTCAAGAACCCGGATGCTATCTATGAGCGGGTCATCGCCGCCGGCCTGCCGATCCTGCGAACGCTCCGCGACGAAGCCTTCGGCCAGCGTCATTTCATCACCAAAGACCCCAATGGCGTGCTGATCGACGTGATCAAGCCGATCCCGCCGAGCGCCGAGTTTCTGGAGCAGTTTGTCGAAGGCGCGGCGGGCTGAGCGAGACAGGGGCTGGCAGGAATTGTCTGTAGATATCAGCTGAAGCCTTCAGCCGCGTGGCCGGTCATGTCTTTGCGGTCTATGCTGAGCTCATCAGCCTGGGCCCATTCCATGCGTGAAATCTGCCTTGTCCGCGCACCCTCCAACCTTGGCCTGCGTCCGCTGAGGCCAGGTCATATTCCGGGCACGTGGCGTGCGCCGCAGGCGTTGACCGAAGCCGGCCTGATCGAGACGCTTTCGCCCCTCAAAGTGGTTGATCTTGATCGGCCCGCCTATAACACGGAGCCGCAGCCGGGCACCCGGCTGCGCAACGGCAATGCGATACGCAGCTTCAATCTCGGACTCGCCGAAGTGGTTGCCGGCGCGCTGAGACGAGGCGAGTTCCCGCTGGTCGTCGGCGGCGACTGCGCGGTCCTGCTTGGCGCGCTGGCTGGTGCACGGCGATCCGGTCCGCTGGCACTGGTCCATGTCGATGGCCATAGCGATTTCCGCCATCCGGGCAACTACGACGTCGATGCTTCGCTCGGCTCGGCCGCCGGCATGGACCTTGCGCTCGCCACCGGACGTGGTGAGCCGTTGCTGACCGACTGGCCTGTGATCGCGAGCCCACTTGTTGCGGACGAACAGGTGGTTTAGATCGGCGAACGCGAGAACCGCAACCCCGACTTCGCCTGGCCCGACATCACTTCGACCGCGATGACGCTGATCGATGTCTTTGCCGCGCGGGAGCTCGGCGCGGCAGAGGTCCTGGAAAAGACCTTGACCACGCTGGCGCGAACCGGCTGGCCCTATTGGGTGCATTTCGATGTCGATGCGCTCGATCAGACGGTGATGCCTGCGGTGGATTCACCAGGCAGCCCCGGTATCGATCCCGACGATCTCATCGCCGTCCTCGCGGCGCTGGTGGCGGATCCGCGCTGTACCGGAATGGACATGACCATTTTCGATCCGGACCTCGATCCGACCGGCGAGTTGGCAGTGCTGTTGGTTTCGCTGCTTGGCCAACTGTTTGCGCCGCGATAGTTATTACGTCCGCGCCACCGGCATCAGCGTGACCTGAGAAATGCCGGAGCGGCGCACCACTGTGCACAGCGTTTCGCGGCCGATGCGCTCGGCGTCGAGCATGCGCACCAGATCGTCGACGCCGGTGACCGGGCGGCCGTCGATGGCGGCGATGATGTCGCCCTCTTTCAGGCCGGCTCTGGCGGCCGGGCTGTTCGCCTCGACACTGTGCAGGCGCACCGCCGTGCTGCTCGACACTTGCGACAAAAGGGCGGCGCGACGCGGCAGGGTTGTCGTGTCGGCCGAGACACCGATGAAGGCGCGGCGGACGCGGCCGAAGCGGATGATCTCCGAAATGACGAAATTGGCGGTGTTGGAGGCAACCGCGAAGGCAATGCCTTGCGCGCCATGGATCATGGCTGTGTTGACGCCGATAACCTCGCCCGCCGACGACACCAGCGGTCCGCCGGAATTGCCGGGGTTGAGCGCTGCGTCGGTCTGGATGACATCGTCGATCAGCCGGCCGGTGGAAGCACGCATCGAGCGGCCGAGCGCCGAGACGACACCTGATGTGACGGTCCATTCGAAGCCGAGCGGGTTGCCGATGGCAATGGCGATCTGGCCGCGCCGCAGGCGCTTGGAATCGCCGAGTGGCGCGATATCGCCAAAGCTGCCGTCGGCACGCACCAGCGCGATGTCGGTGTCGGGGTCGCGGCCGAGAACGCGGCCTTCTCTGGACACGCCGTCCGGCATGGTGACGCGGACGCTGCGGGCATCGCCGACGACGTGGAAATTGGTGACGACCAGCCCATCCGGCGTGATGACGAAGCCGGAGCCTCGGCCGCCGGCGCCACCGATGCGCTCGATGCGGCAGACGGCGGGACCGATGCGGTCCACGGCATCGGCGACCGTTGCCGAATAATCGTCGAGCAGCGCATCGTCGAACTGCAATTGCTGGGCGGGGAGGGACATGGCAGGGCTCCGTGTCTTTAGAGCAAGATGAAGGATGCCTATATGTGCGGAACGGCCGGATCGGCCGCGACCTGACCAGATGGCCAGTCCAACGCCCAACTAGCCGTCAGGCGAGTACCCGCCAACGCGCTGCCGAGCGATATCTGGGGTAGAGCGATGAGCGTCCATTGGACGCTCAAAGTGCGCTCTAAGACTTTGAGTTCTCGCATCGTGCTTTCCGACAAATCGATGCCGATTTTCGGGCCGATGCGAAAAAGACCCAGGAGACCGACATGAGCGACTTCAATCTGAGCGCATTTTCCGACGCCATAGCCGATATCGCCGCCGCAGCGGCGCCGGCGACGGCGAGTTTCGCCACGCATCAGCATCGCACCGCGACCGCCTTCCATTGGCGCGACGGCTATTTTGTCGCTGCCGAGGAGGCGGTTGAGGCCGGCGAGGAGATCGAGCTGACGCTTTCTTCGGGCGACAAGGTGAAGGCTGAGCTGGTCGGCCGCGATCCATCCACCGGGACCGCCCTTCTGAAGCCGACCGGCGCACCGGACGTGCCGCCGCTGGCCGAGGCAGGCACGGCGCGGCCGGGCCATCTGGCCATTGCCGTCGGCAATAGCGACGGTGCGTCGCTCGCTGCATTCGGAACGGTTGGTGAGGTCGGTCCGGCCTGGCGCTCTATGCGCGGCGGCACGATCGACCGGCGCATCAATCTGGCCGTCAATGCCGGTGGCCGTTTCGAGGGCGGCCCGGTGCTCGACGCCAAGGGCGCACTGATCGGCATGCTGCTGTTCGGGCCGCGCCGGCGGGCGCTGGTTATGCCTTACGAGACGATCGAACGGGCGGTGGCGACGCTGCGCGAGAAGGGCCATGTCGCGCGCGGCTATCTCGGCGCCGGCCTGCACCCGATCCGCAACGGCGACACGCATGGCGCGATGGTGATGAGCCTCGACGACAACGGCCCGGCGAAGGCGGCCGGCCTGCATCTTGGCGACATCATCGCGTCGTGGAACGGCGAGGCCGTGCACGGCCCGCGCGAGCTGATCCGCAGGCTCGGGCCGGACAGCGCCGGCGCGTCGGTGACGCTCGGCGTGGTGCGCGGCGGCGAACGGCGCGACGTCGTGCTGACCATCGGCGAAAAGCCGCTAAACTGAGAAGATCGATGGCAAGTCACAGGATCACGGGGCGGCGGCTGACGGTGCTGATCGCGCTCGATGACGTCGTGCGCGCCGAGCACCTGTCCACCGCTCTTGCCGGGACCGGCGATCTGCTGCCGATTGTGGCCGGTAGCAGCAATAGCGCCGACAGAGCGGATGTCGCGATCGTCGATGGCGTTTACCTGGAAAGAGGGGGCGTGGAAGGCGGGCCCAGCGATCCCGCGATACCTCGGGTGCTCCTGTCGCAACGAGCGAGCCGGCAGCGGCCGGCCGATACCGTGTTTGCCGTGCTGCCGCCGGCAGTGGACGATCTGCTTATCGCTGCCGCCGCGCGACTGGCGGCGGCTGGCTATCGGATCTCGGGCGAGGGCCGCCCCTTGTCCGATCGACATGACGATTTCGCCTTCCATGACGACGATCTCTCCGACGAGGAGCCGGTCGGCGACAGCGCCGGCCGGCCGGTGCTGTCGCCGCGCGAGAGCGAAGTGCTGGCGCTTTTGGCCGAGGGCGCGCCCAACAAGGTGATCGCGCGGCGCCTGAACATTTCCGTGCATACGGCGAAGTTCCACGTCGCGGCGATCCTGATCAAGCTAGGTGCGGCCAACCGCACCGACGCCATCGCCATCGCCATGCGGCAAGGCCTGGTGCTGGTTTAGTGAATGACGTCCCAAGGCAGGATGTGGGGCGACCATTGTCAAAGTTTGCGCTGCCCCTCATCCGCCTGCCGGCACCTTCTCCCCGTATAGTGACGGGGAGAAGGGAGCTGAACGCAGCCACGGCTCCATTCTTGCGACGTTGCCAGTTGGCGAAGGCTGTGATGAAGGCGTCCTTCTCCCCGTCTCTATACGGGGAGAAGTGCCCGGCAGGCGGATGAGGGGCAGCGCGACGCCGCGGAAATCCTCCGCAGCGTCACCATCTCTCGATGCTCCCCGCTCTTGTATCCGGCGACGGCACGGGGCAAGGATCGCGACCAACCGATTTGCAACGGAGGCGCAAGACATGTCGCTCAAGGGAAAGACGCTGTTCATCTCCGGCGGGTCGCGCGGCATCGGGCTGGCGATCGCGCTGCGCGCCGCGCGCGACGGCGCCAATGTGACCATCGCGGCCAAGACCGCCGAGCCCCACCCGAAGCTGCCGGGCACAATCTATACGGCGGCTGAGGAGATCGAGCAGGCCGGCGGCAAGGCATTGCCGATGCTATGCGACATACGCGAGGAGGGGCAGGTGGCCGAGGCGGTCGCCAGAACCGTCGAAAAATTCGGCGGCATCGACATCTGCATCAACAATGCCAGCGCCATCCAACTCACCGGCACGCTGGAAACCGACATGAAGCGCTACGACCTGATGCACCAGATCAACACACGCGGCACGTTCCTGGTTTCCAAAATGTGCATTCCACACCTGAAGTTGGCCGACAATCCTCACATCTTGAATCTGGCGCCGCCACTCGACATGAAGGCCAAATGGTTCAAGAACCATGTCGCCTATACGATGGCCAAATTCGGCATGTCGATGTGCACGCTGGGCATGAGCGCGGAGTTCGCCAGGGACGGCATCGCCGTCAATTCGCTGTGGCCGATCTCGACGATCGATACGGCAGCGGTGCGCAATCTTCTGGGCGGGGCGACAGTGGCGGCGATGAGCCGTTCGCCCGATATCATGGCCGATGCCGCGCATGCGATCCTGCTCAGGCCGTCGCGCGAAGCGACCGGCAATTTCTACATCGACGAGGAGGTGCTGGGCGCCGAGGGCGTCAGCGATTTTTCGATCTATGCGCCTGACGCGACAGGTCCGCTTGCCGGCGATTTCTTCGTGCCGGACGAGGTGTTTGCGAATTCGAAAACCAACGTGAAAAATATCTACTGACTGGCACCGGCATAGCCCTCGTTTCCCAACCGAAGCAGGAAACAAAAACCCCGCCGGCGAGGGGGTACCGGCGGGGCTCATGTGTCCCGCTGGAGTCGGGACAGGGCAGGGAAGCCCTAGCCAGAATCTGGGGTGGACGACCTCGCGATTCAATGCCTGGTTAAATCGCGACTTACATTCTCCTTCAACCTCGGCTGATTGCCGGAAATTGCCCAACCCGGAGAAACCGGGGTGGGCTATGTCTTCCCGCATAGATTCCAGAAACCAGTTCAGGTTTCTGAAACTGCGAGTTAATTCGCGCTGGCGACCGGCGCAACCAGCGAGGTGATGCGGCGGATGGCGACGCGACGGTTCTCGCGCTCCGGCTCCGACGTATCGACCTTGAGATACTCCTCGCCATAGCCCTGTGTCGTCAGGTTCTCCGGCGGGATGCTGAAGGCATTGCTCAGGGCTTCGGCGACCGCCTCCGCGCGACGGTCGGACAACGCGAGGTTCGCCTCCGGCTTGCCGACGGCATCGGTATGGCCTTCGATCAGGAAGGTTTCCGCCGGGTTCTTCTCCAGCAGCTTCTCCATGGCGCTGGCGACGCCTTCCAGTTTCTGCACCTCGGTTTCGGGGATCGAGGCTGAACCGAATTCGAAGTTCAGCGTGTCGAGGTCGATGCGGCGGGCGATGTCGCGCACGCGGGCCGAGCGCTTGACCTCGTCGATCGAGTAGAGGCGCTGCACCCTCTCCACCGGCGGCTGTTCAAGGAAGGCATAGTAGTCGTCCGGATCCTCGACCTCCTCGGAATCCAGAATGTACTCCTCGCGCGGAATGTCGATCCGAATCGGCGGCAGGTCGTCGCCTGGATCGCGCCAGTCGCCATCGTCCTCATAGTGCCGCTCGTCGACATAGCTCAGCACATATTCGCGTCCGTCGGGCGCGATGCGTGAACGCTGGACGACATCACCGTAGCGGTTGCGGATGGTGACGATCTGGATACCATTGTCACGCTCGACGATTTCCCGGGTGCGATTGCTCGACAACTCCTCATAGTAGACGTTCCGCGCGCCACGCCGCATGCGCGGCGCATCGTCGCTTTCCACGATCGTCTGGTTGTTGAACTGGAGGATGACGCGGTCGCCCAGTTCCCTGACGACGTCGACCCCGCGCGGGCGTTCACGGCGGCGGCGAATGTTTTCCTCGTCGGGCGCACGCTCAACGCGTCTGCCCTTTTCCTCCGTCGCCCGAACCATCCTCTCAAGCTTGATCGCCTGCTGGGCCGCCCTGTCGTCGGTGGGCGGCGGTCCCTGGTCGACCGGAGCCGGCCTCGGGGCTTCCGCCCGTTCGCCGTCCTGCTGGGTGGGCTGACCACCCGCGTCCTGGCCGCCGGTCTCTTGCGCGTTGTCCCTGCCGCCCTTGCGCTTGCGCCTGGCATCCTTCTGGCTGTCGAACACGGGAGCCTCGCCTTGGGCCGGACCCTCCCCTTCAGCGGGCGCGGCCTGTTCGCGCTCGGCGGGCTGCTCGCCGGTTGAAGGCTGCTCGCCTGTCGCCGGCTGTTCGTCGACAGGCTTCTTGCCGCGTTCCCTGGCCTGATCCCGGGGCTTGTCGCCCTCAGCGGGAGCCGTTTGCTGGTCGGTCGGAAGCGGCTCGGCCTGCTCGCCGGCTTCCTTGCTGGCTGGCTGTTCGGATGGTGCGGCTTCGATCTGCTGGTCCTGTTCCCGCTTCTTCCTCCGCGGCGTGACCTGCTCGTTGTCATTTGCGGGTGCGACCTCTTCGCCAGGCGCAGCCTGCTCGGCTTCCTGCTGCTGTTGCCGGTCGCGCTTCTTTCTGCGCGGTTCGGGCTGTTCGTCGCTGGCAGGCGCCGCCTGCTCGGCGGGCTTTTCGGCAGGTGCTGCTTCCTCCTGCTGTTGCCGGTCGCGCTTCTTCCTGCGCGGCTCGGGCTGTTCGTCGCTGGCAGGTGCGGCCTGCTCGGCGGGCCGTTCGGCCGGTGCGGCTTCCTCCTGCTGTTGCCGGTCACGCTTCTTTCTGCGCGGCTCGGGCTGTTCGTCGCTCGCAGGTGCGGCCCGCTCGGCGGGTGCGGCTTCCTCTTGCTGTTGCTGCTCGCGCTTCTTCCTGCGCTGACCGCCCTGCTGCTCCTCGCCGGAAGGCGCGGCCTGTTCCTCGCGCTTCTTGCGAGGCTTCTGCTCCGGTTCCGCCTGCGGTGCGCAGCCTTCCGCCGACTCGCCTTCGGGGCAATTCGATTGCACGGGGATCAACGGCGTGGCGGTACTCTGCGGTGGGTCGAACGCGGCGCTGCCCTGCAACGGGAATGCGCCCAACGGCGCGGACGCCATCAGCAGGCCAAGTGCCGTGCCTGCCAGAATCCGTGGTTGGCGTTTCATTAAAAATCCTCCTTTGGCGTCCCATCCCGGCCCAAACTGTTCATCAACCGGATTGGTTCCGGTTAGCGGGCATTAACGGCTACGAAGGGCAATTGGCCGGCGTTTTGAAGGCGACTTCGTGTTATTCCTATGGTGCCGGCCTATGGTGCTGGCCGGGTCTGCGGCTGTTGCGGTGCTTGACCTTCACCCGGCCAGGGGCCACATCCCGTCGATGGAAACGCCGTTCTGGAAAATCAAGACGCTCGAGGCGATGACCCCGGCCGAGTGGGAATCGCTTTGCGACGGCTGCGGCAAATGCTGCCTGTCGAAACTCGAGGACGAAGACACTGGCGCGATTTACTGGACGAGCGTCGGCTGCCGGCTGTTCGACGCCGAAACTTGTCGCTGTTCCGATTATGCCAACCGGTTGGCGCGCGTCCCGGACTGCGTCGGTCTGACGCCGCAGAATGTGCGCACCATCAGTTGGCTGCCCAAAACCTGCGCCTACCGGCTGGTCGCGGAGGGCCACGATCTCTACTGGTGGCACAGGCTGGTGTCAGGCAGTGCCGAGACGGTGCATGAGGCCGGCATCTCAATGCGGGGCCGGGTCAGCGCCAGCGAGACCGATCTTGCCGAGCCCGACGACTATTTCGAGCACATGCTGGACGACGAGCCGTAGCGACGGGCCTTCAGGACCCGGAACCGGCTGCCCGACAGCGCGTTTTCCACCCATGGTTCAGAACCGGCCGGATTGTTCAGAACCGGAAAGCCGAGAAGACTGCCCAATTGCTTGTGCTACATGAACCGGAAATGAACGGCCGGTTCCTAAAAAGTTCAGATACGTAAGCGTATTCTTCTCGCCATCGGTAAGACACATTGGTTCGATCAAAGGCGGGCGGAAGCCCTGAACAAGGAGAGAAGACATGTTCAACACGATCAAGACTGCGGCCCTTTCGGCGCTTATCGGCCTCGGCACGCTTGCCGCCATCCCCGCCACAGCCCATGCAGACAGCATCTATCTCGGCTTCGGCGACAACGACGAACCGCGCGTCGGCGTCTATTCCGGCGATGACGATGGTTACTACCGCGAACGCCGCCGCGAACGCGACTGGCGCCGGTCCTGCTCGCCAAACCGTGCCCTCGGCAAGGCAGAGCGCATGGGTCTGCGCCGTGCCCGTATCATCGACGTTGGCCGCCGCACAGTGAAAGTAGCGGGCCGCCAGTATGGCGACCGCGTCGTGGTCGTGTTCGCCAATGAGCGCGGCTGCCCGGTCCTCTACCGGTAAGCGTTCGGCACGTTGCCTACCGGCAACGGCCAGCTTGGTAGTATGACCTTCTGCGAAGGTCAGTCCGGAGTAGTAGAGCCCCCTGAGATAGAAGGGTGCGGCTCGAACAAACCCCGGAGGACCAGTCCTCCGGGGTTTTTTTAATGCAGCAAAATCGATGTTGCCGGTTACCCGCGCTTCAGCGGGCGGTCACTTCAACTCGAAAGTGACTGTGACCTGCACGGTGTAGGAATTCTCGCCGGCCTGCACCGGAACCGATTCGCGGGCCGCGTCAAAGGCCTTGGCGGTCATCGGTATCGGCGGCGGCGCGACGTTCTGGTCGGTGATTTCCAGCACCCGCCCGATGCTGACGCCGGCGGCTTCGGCCAGCGTCCTGGCCTTGGCCATGGCGTCGGCGACCGCCTTCTTGCGGGCTTCGGTGACAGTTGCCGTTGGATCCTCGTTGGAGAACGAGATGCCGCCGCCCTGGTTGACGCCGAGCGATACCGCCTTGTCGAGAATTTCGCCTGTCTTGTCGATGTCGCGGATGCGCACCGAAAGCGTGTTGGTCACCTGGTAGGCGATGAGTTCGGCTTCCTGGCTGCCGTCCGGCTTGTTGGTATAATTGTAGCGCGGGCTGATCTGGATACCGGCTGTCTGCAGGTCGCGCTCCTTGATGCCGGCCGACTTCATTGCGGCGATCACCGAGGCCATGGCGTCGTTGTTGGCATCGAGCGCGGCACGCGCGGTCTTGGCCTCGCGCATGACGCTGAGCGTCAGCAGCGCCAGATCGGGGGCCGCGGTCGCTTCGCCTTCGCCAGTGACGACGATGCGGGGCGGCGGCGGCGAATCGGCCGCGCCGGCCATCGCCGGAAAAGCGATTGCGGCGGCGAGCGCCAAGGGCAAAAGATGTCTGGTCATAAAAATCTCCTCGGTCTGCGATCCAGTCGCGCTTGTCGACTACCGCATCGGCATAAAAATCGGAATCGATTTTCGGGAAGCTCGATGCGTAGATTCAAAGCGTTAGGGCGTATTTTGTATTTTGCGCGTCTAAGTGGACGCACCTCGCTCTAATGTCTGAATATGGGCTGATTTGGACGATTTCGGCCAGCCCATCCGGAAAGCCTTGTGCGGTTCGGGGAAAAACATTAATCCAGCCGCGTGTGGGGCCTGTAGCTCAATGGTTAGAGCCGGCGGCTCATAACCGCTTGGTTGGGGGTTCGAGTCCCTCCGGGCCCACCATAACCTTTGATTTCATTTAGAAAAAGTGGCCTGGGCCCAAAACGTTTTGGGCCCATTATGGGCCCAAGGCAAAGACCATGGTCCCGGTTTGTTCCGACTCGATTTGATTATCTGACGATGCGGAGGTTAGCCCGTCGCGTCATGGCATCCCGTTTTGCCTCGCGCTCGTTGATAGCGCGAGCAATATCAACCGCGATCCGCTTCTTGTTGGCCTCACGCACATATTCATCAGTTACGGTCATGGAGGAATGGCCCATCGCTTCCATGATGGCCCGCGCTTGGATGTTGCATTCAGCGAGGTAGGTGCCGAAGGTGCGGCGCAGGCCATGGAGCGTGTAGCCGGCAGGAATTCCCGCCTGCCGCGTCCAGTGCTGCATCATACCCGTCAGGCTCTTTTCCGAAAATGGTCTGCCATAGGCGTTCTTCAAGACAGTGCCGCCTTTCGAGCGATCGAGCGGATCCATGGCCGCAGCGAGCTTGTCGACGACTGGAATGAACATCTCCCGCCCGCCATGGCGGTTGCGGTTCTTCTTCTGACGGAAATCAAATGCCTCGATTAGCACGAGCGAGCCGTCGAACAGTTCGATCTCTTCGGTTAGAAGATCATCCCACGCAAGCGCAGCGATATCGCCGCGACGATTTCCAAGCCAGAAGCCGAGTGCATAGCAGGTGCGTGCGGCTGTCCCGATGGGGTGTCGCTCCTCGAACCTTTCGCGAATCGTGATCGGCCAGGCTGGGTTCTTGGTCGATTTGGGCACTCGCACGCGGATGGACAACGAGGGATCGTCCTGCGGCTTTATCCATTTTTCGATGTCGGTCGCGACCCATACAAGCTTCTTTATGGCCACCAACATGTGTTTGGCGACCGTACGATTTGTCCTGAAGAGGCCTTCAATTATAGCGCGAAGCCGATCCGCGTCGAGGTGTTCGACTGGCGTTTCGCGCCACGTCAGCGGATAGGCAGGATCGACTTTCAGGCTGAGAAAGCGCTCGATCAGTCGCGCATTCTTCCGCTGCGTTGCTTCATCAAAATCCAGCCACTCCATCGTAGTCTCAAGTCGACGCGCGGCATGGCCAAATGTTTTTGGCAGTGCCCGACCGGGCAAATCGATAATAACTGCATTCTTATGTTGGCCCTGTGTGGCCTTCTCGTAAGCCACCTCGAACTCGGGATCTCCTGGCTTGCCGGGAAGGTGGGTTTCAGGCATGCCTTTTGCACGGTAGCGATAAACCAGCTTGCCATTCTTGAGACGCGAAGAGAGCCCAGGATAGCGCGCATCCTTGAAGGGCCTAGCCATCAACTTTCCTTCCAGACTTCTGCCGCCGCTGATCAACTCGCGGGGAGTTCTCCAGCATCGCTTGTAGCGAAAGGGTTTTGCTTTGGATGGCAACGCGCAGGAGCACCGGGTAGGGGAACCCTCTGCCTTGCTCTATGCCTTCCAAGGTGCGCTTCGGTATTCCCAGCGCCTTGGCCGCGGCTTCGGCAGTGACCCCGCCCTTGGCCCGCCAAGCTTTCACTTCTTGCGCAAGTTTCTCATTCTCGTTCACATTATGCCTTCCGCACAGGATAACATTGTACTACGCCTGCAGCGTACAGATAACGAGCGTAGTGTCTACCTTTTTTCTACGTCCCGTTTGCTTCGTTCCAACAGCTCTTGAAGGCCGCTATCTTTGTCCGGCAAAGAAGTGAAAGCTATGTCCAGGGCTATACGATCCCAGACGGCACGGCTGTTGATGCGCTTAGGCTTGGGCATCCGCCCATCGGCAACCATCTCGTCAAAAAGCGTCGATCCGACACCGACGTAACGAGCTGCTTCCTCGCGCGATAGCCCTCGTGGAGCATACGAGATTGCGTCGTTCTTCATGGACGCTGCCTCGGCCCTAAGAATCCTGGGTTGTTGGTGTCGAAGCACACAGTTTGTTGCCATTTCGCAGCTATGGGATCGTGCGCCTAAAAATAAGAAGAGCCTCGCTAAGCGGAAGCGGCCTCACTAGTTCGTGCGGCGTAAACTGGCAATAACGTGCGAACTGTGGATCAAGGGAGGAAAGCTGATTGTGCTGCAGGTCAGCGCTCGCCTTGCTGGGATGGCGATCAGAGAGCCACGCTAGGGTCACGTTTGGGGCCGAGAACTGCCTAGCCGCTTCGTTGGGCCAAGATGAGAAAAGCACTGCATCTAAGTTGTAGAGATCTCCAAAATCCTGCCTTACAAGCCGACGTGTGCTTATATGCACCGTGCTCGGCGGGCCTACCAAAAGACTGAAGACATTGAGAACGCTCCAGGGGTTTGCTTCTGGCGAACCGCAGGCCAATGACGGACGGCATGACGATCTCTATTCATCGGCGCCCGGATTGTACTGGAGCCGTCATCCGCGAAGTGCCAGGCCATGTCGTCATCATCCGCCGGAACGAAAATGGAACAGTCCAGAACGATTCTTCTAGATGTCGCATTCGCGACTCCGAAATCGACAGCTCTGTCCAACCGACCTCCCTGAATTCGCGTTAGGTAAGCGAGCCGGCGGCTTTAGCGTCGACTTTCTGTTTGGGGCTGACCCAAGAGCGAAGAAGCAACTTGTGTGAATCTAAAGAGCACATCTATAACCGCTCGGGGCAGTTCAATCCAAAGATTGAATCGGAGGGCATGCATTGTCGATTGTGGCGTCGTTACTTACGATCCCTGACGCCGCAGGGGGCGGCAAGGTCGCCATCGAGCGGTTGGATTATCAGACTGCCTGGGGTCTATCGCGGGCGATGGTGCTCCACTCTGGCGGTGAACCATACGCCGTCGGATTCGAGTTCCATGATGACATCGTCGAGCTGAAGGGCTCAGACAGCTCCGACAAGGCTTCCTTCTACCAGGTCAAGACCGACAAGGCCAAAGACTGGTCGCTGAACAGGATCGCGGCGAGGAAGAAGGTGAAGGGCGTTCACACCCCTTCGTTTGCATGGCGGATGTTCGAGAACCGGAAGAAGTTTGGCGCGGTCGCACAACGCCTGGTGTTCGTCAGCAACCAGCCGTGTCCGGCGCTCGGGAACGATCACAAGGACTATTCCTTCACGGCCGCTCCCAAGAAGGACCTCGAATCCTTCCTCAAGTCACTGCAGGCAGAAGACGGCTCGTTCAAGGAAGAGCATCTGAGCCTCTTCAGTTTCTCATACTCGCCGTTCAACCTCGGGAGCTTCGACAAGGCCCTACTTGGCGAGGTTACCACGTTCATCCACGATGAGACGGGCCTCGACAACATCGGCCCGAGGGCGTTCGCTCTCATGCTCGTCGACCAGTGCCGCAGGCGGTCTAGGCAGCTCTCGGACATAAGCGACCTTCCGGCGCTGCTGAAATCGAAGTTCGTGACCCGGGTGGACATGGAGCAGTGGCTCAAGGAATTGAAGGATAAGAATGAGAACCGGGTGCAATGGTCGGAGGTCTCGGGCTGGTTTGCCAGCATCACCGAGGCACAAGCGATCAAGCCGCACTTCTTCTCCTACGATATCGAGCGCAAGAGCAGGCTTGGCGCGTCTGCCCTGAAGTTCCAAGGGGACGTGAAGAAGCTGGTCGTGCCGCATATGGAAACAGGCAGATCTCTGATGGAGATGCTCGACGCCGCGCTTCCGGAGGTCCGGAAGATCGCATCCCATTGGTCAAGCGACGGGCTCCTGTCCAACGACTACCTAAGGGCGATCATGCTCTACGAGTATTGCTATGTCGGATAGTGCCAGGTTCCGACTCCTCGTCCGTAATCTGAGAAAGCGACAGAATGAAAAACTTGCGCTTCGAGAAGTTAGAGCTCCTGTCGACGATCGAGAAGAGAGCGAAGACGGTGGAGTTCCACCCTCGGTTGACCGTGATCAACGGCGAGAATGACGTCGGCAAATCCTCGGTCATAAAGAGCCTGTATTGGGCGTTCGGCGCATCGACCAAGACCCACCCGTCCTGGAAGAGGGCGAAGGTGAAGGCGCTCGTGACCTTCACCGTCGACGGAAACCGTCATTTCATTCTCCGCGACGGTTCCAGGATCGCGCTGTTCGATAAGGACTCAAAGGTGATGCTGTCGACCACGAGCATCACCTCAGAGCTGGGGCCCGCCTTTGCCGAATTGGTGAACTTCCGGCTGGTCCTTACCGACAAGAATGGCTCGTCAGGGACGCCGCCTCCGGCCTTCGCCCTGCTGCCGTTCTACATCGATCAGGACAACGGCTGGGGCCAGACGCTGGAATCGTTCGACAACATCCAGCAATACCCCGGCGTCCGCAGAAGCGTCGTCGAGTTCCATTCCGGTATCCGCTCCAACGAATTTTACGAACTGACCGCCGAAAAGCGGAAGGCCATGATCGAACGGGATGAAGTCGGACGCGACAAGAAGGCCGTCGAAAACGCCATCACAAAGTTGGGCCTGGAACCTGATTTCACTGGTCTGGAACTCAATAGAGTCGAACATGAGGCTTCCATCGAGCAACTGCTCCTGCGCTTCCGGACGTTGAGGGACGCACGACAGCGACGTGCCGCAGAGCTGACCGTCCTGGTTGACGAACGCTCGATAGTCCGCGAGCAAATGGAAATCGCAACCGCCGCCGCGAAGGAATTCGACGAGGATTTCCGCTGGGTGTCGAAAGTTGACGACAGCGAGATAATGTGTCCGACCTGCGGTACGGTCCACCAGAACAATTTCGCCAACAAATTTGCCATCGTCGACGACAGCGAGGCCTGTTCCGATTTCGTGAGCGACTGTCTCGAGCGCATGAGGGTTATCGCATCCAAGGCGAAAGTGATCGAGAACTCCATGCGGGAGACCGACCACACCATGGAGGAGATTTCGCGGATCCTGGCACACAGGCGGGGCGACCTCACCCTTGAGGACGTGATCAAGGCCGAAAGCCGGAGAAGCGCCCGGGCTATGTTGGACGCGCAGGTGTCCGAACTTTCGGAACAGATGGCCGGCATCGCAGGCGACATCGCGGCGGCCGATGATAAGCTCAAGGAATTCGAGAAGGGTTCCCGGAAGCGCAAGAAGGAGATCGAGGCCTTTTACGCGGCTGAGATGCTGAACTTCCTCAATGCCTTGGCTGTACAGAACATTGATCACGACTCGGTGACGAAGATCGACCGGAAAATTAACGATACTGGCAGCGACCTACCGCGCGCGGTCCTGTCGTACCATCTCGCCCTGATGCGAACCATCTTCAAGTTCACAACGGCTCTCACGGCGCCGATGGTTATCGACAGCCCCAACCAGCAGGACCAGGATGCCGGAAACGTCGCGGCGATGATCTCGCTGATCGTGGAAAGCCGCCCCCGGGACGGACAGACGATCCTTGGGACCGTTTCGCTACACGATCAGGAGATCGTTGACGGCAAGGTCATAACCTTTCACGAGAAGGGTGCCGTGCTCACCGCTGAAAAGTATGACTCCGTAGCGGCCAGCTTCCGACCATTTCTTGACCAGATGACCTAGGCGCGGGAAGACACTTGTGAAGCTTGTTCGATTCCGCATCTACAACTTCCGCTCATTCGGCCCCGAAGCGAAGGAAATCACCTTCAACGACACCACTTTCCTGCTCGGGCCGAACGGCGCGGGTAAAACCACTGTACTTCAGGCCCTGGCAAGAATGTTCAGCTTGGACCCGGCAGAGCGCCGGATCCGGAAGTCCGACTTCCACGTCCCATTCGACGAGGATTCCGCCAACTCGCCAGCATCACGAGTCCTTTGGCTCGAAGCGGATTTCGAGTTCCCGGACCTTGAAGCGAACGGAGACGATGATCCCGCCGTACCCACGCAGTTCACCCACATGCAGCTGATGGGCGAAACCGGGCCTGCCCAAGTACGCTATCGGTTCCTTGCCGAGATGGATAGCGACGAGGACATCGAAGAGCGCTTCACATACGTAATCACCGTCGACGAACATGGGGAACCCGCAACCGAAGGCAGGGTTTCGAAGCAGGAGCGGAATGCGATCCAGGTACACTACCTTCCTGCCCGCCGTGATCCCGCCGACCACATCTCGTATTCGGCGAACGCCCTTATAGGACGCGCCTTGCGGGCTGCAAACTGGTCGGCGCAAAGGGAGCAGATAGGCGACCTCACCCAGCAGATCAGCAATACGCTTTCGGCGAACGCCGCAATCGATCGCATGACCCAGGCGGTTTCCGATCGTTGGAGCGCTCTGCATAAGGGCGATTTCTTTAAGGATCCATCGATCTCCTTCGCCCGCAGTGATATCGAACGACTGCTCCGGCATCTCAGCATCGACTTCACACCCGGCCACGGCGAGAACGTGGTCGACTTCTCGCGGCTGAGTGACGGACAGCAATCGCTGCTCTACCTCTCGATCGTACTCGGAGTGCACGAGATCGGGATGAAGACAATGGCCGGAGACCTCGACGGCGCCTTCGATATCGACAAACTTCGGCCCGCAGTCTTCACCTTAATCGCGATCGAGGAACCCGAGAACAGCCTCTCCCCTCACTATCTTGGGCGCGTCGTGAAGGTGCTAAAAGAGTTCGGGAAGGGCGTCGCAGGGCAGGCGGTATTCGCAACGCACTCCCCAGCCATGATGCGCCGGATTCCTCCCGGCGAAGTCCGATACCTGAGGCTGGCCTCCGACCGTACGACCATGGTTAGGACCATCAGGCTGCCAGCTGCCGGAACGGAGGAAAGGAAGTTCGTTCGCGAGGCGGTCCAGGCGTTCCCCGAATTGTACTTCTCCAGGCTCGTCGTGCTTGGAGAAGGTGACAGCGAAGAAATAGTACTGCCCCGCCTTTTGGCAGCGAAAGAAATCCTTGCCGACGATTCGTCGATCTCTGTGGTCCCGTTGGGCGGCCGGCACGTGAACCATTTCTGGCGACTGCTGAGCGGCCTGGGGATCCCGTTCGTGACCCTACTGGATCTCGATGCCGGTCGCTATCAGGGCGGATGGGGAAGGATACGGAACGCCGCCAACAAACTTTCCGACTACGGACTGGCGCCGGAGGGTGAGATCGACGGAGTTTCCTTAGCCTCGATACCCGCGTGGAATAGCAATGACTCCGTCGTCTCCGACGATAAGGGATGGCTCGCGCGGCTCGAGGGACACGACGTGTTCTTCTCGGCTCCGCTCGATCTCGACTTCATGATGATGACTGCGTTCAGCGACCAGTACGACATCGCCGAGGCAGACCGCGAAGCGCCGGATGCGGCCACGACCACGCAGGTTCTCGGAAAGTCGCATGGAAATACCCACGACTATGTCGCCGCGGAGCTTTCATACTTCGATGCCTATCACTCCAAGTTCCAGCTCGGAAGCAAACCTTCATCTCATATCGAGGCAATGGCGAGCCTCACCGACGAGCAACTCCGCGACGACATGCCGGACGTCCTCGAACGACTTCTCGAACGCGTGAGGACGATGCTGGGAAATCTTCCTGAATGATCCGTGCGGAACATTGGAAACCTTCGGACGGGTTCGTTCTGGAGCCCAATGCCCTAGCGGCAGCAACAGAGACCGAAGCCAACCTAGCGCTCACTGCCGGACCGGGAGCCGGCAAGACGGAGATGCTCGCGCAACGCGCCGACTTTCTCCTGCGCACGCGAAGCTGCAGATACCCAAACCGAATCCTTGCGATCTCCTTCAAGGTCGACGCCAGCACGAATCTTAAGGCGCGTGTGAGGAGCCGGTGCGGCCATCAGCTTGCGGGACGCTTCGACAGCTTCACATTCCATGGCTTCGCACTCCGCATAATCCAGCAGTTCCGCCTCGCACTCACCGGGCATGACGCGCTGGCTGCGGACTTTTCCGTGGGGCCGGCTCGCATCCAGGGCCAGTCGATTACGTTCAGCGACATGATCCCTCTTGCGAAGACGATCGTCGAGGGCAGCGTGATCGCGCGGAACGCGCTGAGGAAAACATACAGCCAGGTATTCTTGGACGAGTTCCAGGACTGCACCGATCTCCAGTACGGCCTCATTAAGGCCTGTTTCCTTGGAACCGGCGCGCAACTCATAGCCGTAGGGGATGT
Source organism: Mesorhizobium sp. WSM4810 (assembly GCF_055811235.1). Lineage (NCBI taxonomy): Bacteria > Pseudomonadati > Pseudomonadota > Alphaproteobacteria > Hyphomicrobiales > Phyllobacteriaceae > Mesorhizobium > Mesorhizobium sp. WSM4810. Next base: position 51,515 of record NZ_JBVVQV010000001.1, read on the forward strand.
AAAGCAATCCATTATGGGGTTCGCCGGCGCCATGGACGGCATCTTCGAGGCCTACGCCGAAGATTTCCACGCTACGACCCTCCACCTCTACCAGAACTTCAGGTCCGCGCCCGTATTGCGCCGAATGCAGAACGCCATGGTAAAGGTGATGGATGCGGACGCAGCCGTCGACGACTCCGATATCGTGGGCGAAGACGGAGAGATCGAGGTCCTCGACTTCCGGGATGATTCAGAGGAAGCGACTATGCTCGCTGCACGCATTCAGACCTGGATTGACGCGGGCGAGGATCCGTCAGAGATCGCGATACTAATATCGAGGCGCGAGGATCTCTACGGTCGTAAGCTGCGCCAGGCGCTGCGAGACGCGCATATCGCCTTCCGTGTCGAAGACCAGTCCCAGAGCACGGGAGCCGAGCCAGCATGCGTGTTGCTCACAGACCTGCTTCTCGTCACGGTCGGAGGCCCGCATCCCGTGGCCTTCAAGCGATTGCTGGATTTAGTCGTTTACGGTCAGGACCTCGACGAAGATGACGAATACCGAGCGCGCGGCAAATGGAGCGCCTTCGTCGACGAAACGAGAAGACGGATTAGATTGGGGCAGCTTGACCTGGCCGCACGGGATGCGCTGGCCGCCCTCGCGCAAGCCCTCATTTCTGCTCTCGGGAGGGAAACAGTTGTGGCGCTTTCTCCCGAGTATGCCCGGGCCGGAAGGCTTGAGGAGGTTATCGGCACATGTGTGGACCTCCTGCATGAGCAACTGGCCGCCGAGCCGAACATCGTCAACGCACTCGAGGCCTTTTCGACCGATCGGGCCGTAAGGGTGATGACAATCCACAAAAGTAAGGGTCTCGAATTCGGAACGGTCATAGTGCTCGGGGTCGAAGAGCAGACCTTCTGGGGTAACGCCGACACGGAGCGCCGGGCATTCTTCGTCGCCTGTTCGAGGGCGAAGGAGCGACTGTTCCTTACCACCTGCAGCACACGTGCCCGTCCGCCGGGCGCAGGGAACTGGTCCGTCAACCGAGTTCCGCACGCCGAGTTCCTGGCCTATACAGAGCCCGAACCCGAAGAGCCTCCACTCACTCTCTTCTGAATGCTATCGCGGATGACACAGACAAGAACCTCCGCGAGATCGAGAGCAACGTCGGGTTTCAGGCACCACGAATTGCGTCTATAACCACTGAAGGGTTTCGGGTGCCGTCAGGCGTACGAAAGTCTCTCACGCAGCAACCCGCGGCCGCAGACGATCGCATCTGGGGATTTGTGCCTGTGCCAGCACCTGTCGCAGATTTCAGCATAGGACTTGCTGGGTAGGTTATGAAAAGGGCTTTCAGGCCAAGTCGCAGAGCCTGGAGCATTGACTTCGACGGGATCGGTGCCACGCGTTTCAATGACTCTTCGTATTGGTCATTGGGTTCGCCAGACGGGTCGTCCAGTTTTGGCGGTCTTCAACCGCCGGAAAAATTTTCACCTCGCGTATTTTTGCTCTCGAGGTCATCGAGATAATCGGCCCACCATTGCATCATCCTGACGCGCTCGTCCCAGTGCTCTGCCCGAGCGTAGGCGCGACGAACGTCATTGTTTTCAACATGGGCCAGCTGCCGCTCTATGGCGTCCGCATGCCATTTTCCACATTCATTTAGCAAAGTTGATGCCGTTGCTCGAAAGCCGTGCGAGGTAGCTTCTTCTTTGCCATAGCCCATGCGGCGAAGGGCGGCGTTAAGCGTGTTATCGGAAATCGGACGCGAAGCCGATCGAACACTTGGAAACAGCAGCCATGCGGTGCCGGAAATGTCTCTGAGATTGGTCAGGATTTTGATGGCCTGCCTTGAAAGTGGAACACGGTGCGGCCGTCGCATTTTCATGCGTGCTTCCGGGATGGTCCACACCGAGCTTTCGAGATCGAACTCGTCCCACCCGGCCGCGCGCAGCTCGCCGGGGCGGGGAAACAGGAGTGCCATCAGCTTCAGGGCAGCTCGGGTTGTAGGCTGTCCGTCAAATGCATTGATCGCCCTCAGCAAGCCCCCCAAGGCCCTAGGATCGGTAATCGCGGCACGTGACGTGACCGTCGGGCTGATGAGTGCGCCTCTCAGGGCGATTGTCGGATCTGCCTCGGCGCGTGCGGTCGCGATTGCATACCGAAACACGCTGCCGATGGTGGAGCGCAGTCGCCTGGCCGATTCGTATCGACCGCGAACCTCCACGCTGCGGAGAGCGGCAAGAACTGTGGCCGGATCGATCTCCCGAACGCTTTTGTCCCCAAACGTTGGATAGGCAAAGTCGAGCAACCATTTGATCTTGGTGATGGTCCGGTCGGCACGTCCCTCCTTCTTCAGCTTGTCGACATAGTCCTCCGCGATTGAGCGAAAGGTGTCCTCTGCCGAAGCCTTTTGCGACTTACGCTCCTGTGCAGGGTCGATGCCACGTAGGAGGAGACGTTTGGCGGCATCGCGCGCCTCGCGTGCCTCAGCGAGGGAGATGAGGGGATAGCTGCCCATCGCCAGAAGCTTCTGCTTGCCGCCAAAACGATAGGCGAGGCGCCATAGGCGAGATCCGGTAGGCTGCACCCAAAGCTGGAGCCCGCCACCGTCAGTCAATTTCACGAGCTTGGAAGCGGGTCGGGCATTTCGGCATTTTACGTCGGAAAGGGCCATTTTCGGGACCTCCATTTGCTGCATCGATACCATCAGGATCTCCAATACCAGCGAAAATACCAGCCCTCCGCCTCGTTGGACCAACTACGCCGAAACTCCACAAAACCCGACCAACCGCGCCTTGGGTGCCAAAATCGCTCAGGATTTCAGATGGTTGCCGAGACAAAAGCATAGATGCTTCGGCGAAAGAGACTTTCGGGAGAAGAGGGGATGGTGCCCAGAGGCGGATTCGAACCACCGACACGCGGATTTTCAGTCCGCTGCTCTACCAACTGAGCTATCTGGGCCTGTTCCGGCACGCGGGCAGTTCTGCACGCCGGATTTCTTGAAAGCGCCGCAGGCGCCCCTTGAAAGCGCGTGGGTTATAGCACGGGAATCCGGCCTGTCCAGCGCCTAAGCGTTGATTTCAAGCGGCAAACGAGCAATCACTGGACAGGTCGATTCATGGGACGCGGTCGAAGTCACCAAGCCGTGCCGAACAGCTTCATTTGGGAGGGTCGTTGTCCGTTTCGTCCTCGTCGTCGCGGCCCGGAATGACATAGGCGCCCTTGAGCCAGCGGTTGAGGTCGATGTCCTTGCAGCGCACGGAGCAGAACGGGTAGGTCTCGCGCGCCGACGGCTTGCCGCATTCGGGGCAGGGCCGCTTGGGGCGCAGCGGCGTGACCTTGTCGTCCGAACCCGAGTTCATGGCCGAACTGACTGCCAGTTGGCATGCACCTTGAAGCCCTCGCCGGCCAGCAGCGCCACCGTCTCATAGAGCGGCAGGCCGACGACGTTGGTGTAGGAGCCGACAAGCTTGACGACGAAGGCGCCGGCCAGACCCTGGACTGCGTAGCCGCCGGCCTTGCCGCGCCATTCTCCCGAGGCCACATAGGCGTCGATCTCGGCGCGCGGCAGCCGCTTGAAACGCACCCTGGTCTCGACCAGCCGCTGGCGCAGCTTGCCGCTCGGCGTAACCAGGCAGATGCCGGAATAGACCCGGTGCGAACGGCCGGACAGCAGTCCGAGGCAATTGACGACGTCGTCGAACGTTTCGGCCTTGGGCAGGATGCGCCGGCCGACGGCGACCACGGTGTCGGCGGCCAGCACGAAGCTCGGTGCATAATCCTCTTCCGTCTGCAGCGAGGCCAGCGCCTTTTCGGCCTTTTCCTTCGACAGGCGCTTGGCCAGCGAGCGTGGATGCTCGGCGCGCAACGGCGTTTCGTCGACACCGGCCGGCAGCACGCGGTCCGGCTCGATGCCCGCCTGCTGCAGCAGCTCGATTCGGCGCGGCGAACCCGAGGCAAGCACGAGCTTCTGCAAAATGCTCATCGCGATCCCGGCCGAGCTCTGACGATCTTACTTGAAACGGTAGGTGATGCGGCCCTTGGTCAGGTCGTAGGGTGTCATCTCGACAAGGACCTTGTCGCCGGTCAGCACGCGGATGCGGTTCTTGCGCATGCGGCCGGCGGTGTGGGCGATGATTTCGTGTTCGTTTTCAAGCTTCACCCTGAACATCGCATTGGGCAATAATTCCGTGACGACACCCGGAAACTCGAGGACTTCTTCCTTCGGCATTCGATACCTTTGCTTGGATGGATTCCCAGCGCCTAGAGCATGATGCCGAAAAGTGTGAAGCGGTTTTCGGACGACATCATGCTCTACTTCTTGGATTTAGAGGCGGATTCAGATTTCAGGTCGAACAGACCTGAAATCATCCGACTCTAGCCGGAATTTGGGCGGAACCTATATGATAATCGTGCGCTTGTGAACATGCTTAAATCAGCCCGGTTTCTCTGCTTCCGGCGCCAGAAAACGGCGGCCGATCCGCGCCCTCAGCCGTTCGCGCACCTCGCGATAGGCGGCCATGATCTGCTCGCGCGTGCCGCCGACGCCAGTCGGGTCCGGCATCGGCCAATATTCGACGTCGACGGCAAGCGAGCGAGTAAGCTCGAGCGCGGTGTGATGGGCTTCCGGCGACAGCGTGATGATCAGGTCGAAATAGTCGTCCTCGAGATCGTCCAGTGTCCTCGGGTGCCGGTCGCCGAGCGAAAGCCCGTCCTCGGCCAGCACGGCGTCGACGAACGGGTCGCGTTCGCCGCCGCGCACCCCGGCCGACGCGACGAAGGTGGTGGCCGGAAGCACCTGACGCGCCAGCAGTTCGGCCATCGGCGAGCGCACGGCGTTCATGGCGCAGACGAACAGGATCGAGCGGGGCAGGATCGAGCGGGGCAGAGGGACTGACAGTTCAGCCTCGCCAGTGCAGTACGCAGACCAGCGTGAACAGCCGGCGCGCCGTGTCGAAATCGATGTCGATCTTGCCGGCCAGCCGGTCCATCAGTGTCTGCGAGCCCTCATTGTGCAGGCCGCGCCGGCCCATGTCGATCGCCTCGATCTGGCTGGGCGTCGAGGTGCGGATGGCATCGTAATAGCTTTCGCAGATCATGTAATAGTCCTTGACGATGCGCCTGAGTGGCGTCAGCGACAGGATGTGGGTTACGACCGCCGCGCCATCCTCGCGCGTCACCGCGAAGACCAGGCGGGATTCGGCCAGCGACAGTTTTAGCCGGTAGGGCCCGGCGCCGTCGTCATTGACCGGCTGGAAGCTGTTTTCCTCGATCAGGTCGAAGATCGCCACCGCCCGCTCATGCTCGACATCGGGCGTCGAACGGCCGATCGATTCGTCGAGTTCGACATCGATCAGCCTGGCACGGGTTCGATCGTAGTCCGCCATGTCAGCTACATATTCAGCCGGATGGCGACGGAGCGTCCATGCCCGTCGAGGCCTTCCGCTGTGGCCAGCGCGATGGCCGCCGGCGCCAGCGCCCGCAATTGCTCCGGCCCGAGCTTCAGGATCGAGGTGCGCTTGACGAAATCGAGCACCGAAAGCCCGGACGAGAAGCGCGCCGAGCGCGCCGTCGGCAGCACGTGGTTGGAGCCGCCGACATAGTCGCCGATGGCTTCCGGCGTGTGGCGGCCGAGGAAGACGGCGCCGGCATTGCGCATCCGCGCCAGGAAGGCTTCCGGCTCGTCGATGGCAAGCTCGACATGTTCGGCCGCGATGCGGTCGACCAGCGGCAGCGCCGCCTCGATTCGGGGGACGTGGATGACGGCGCCGAAATCGCGCCAACTCGCCGCCGCCGTCCCGGCGCGCGACAGGCTTTGCGACTGGCGTTCGACCGCCTGTTCGACCGCCGCGCCGAAGACAGGATCGTCGGTGATCAGGATCGACTGCGCCGACACGTCATGCTCGGCCTGGGCAAGCAGGTCGGCGGCGATCCAGTCCGGATCGTTATTGCCGTCGGCCACGACAAGCACTTCCGATGGCCCGGCGATCATGTCGATGCCGACCGTGCCGAACACCTGGCGCTTGGCCGCCGCGACATAGGCATTGCCGGGGCCGACGATCTTGGCGACCGGCTTTATCGTTTCGGTGCCGTAGGCAAGCGCTGCGATCGCCTGCGCGCCGCCGACGCGGTAGATCTCGGTTATGCCGGTCAGGTCCGCCGCCACCAGCACCAGCGGATTGATGATGCCGCCGGGCGCCGGCACCGCCATGACGACGCGCTCGACGCCGGCGACCTTGGCCGGCACGGCGCTCATCAGCACCGAGCTTGGATAGCTCGCCGTACCGCCCGGCACATAGAGCCCGACCGCCTCGATCGCGGTCCAGCGCGAGCCGAGCTCGACGCCGGCAGCGTCGGTATAACGGTCGTCGTTCGGCCGCTGCCGCTCGTGATGCGAACGGATGCGGTCACGGGCGAATTTGAGCGCCTCGATCGTCTGCGGGTCGGCCGCATCGTAGGCCTTGGCGATGTCGTCTTGCGACACGGCAATGCCGAGGCCTTTCAGATCGGCCTTTTCGAATCTCTGCGTGTAGTCGATGAGCGCCGCGTCGCCCTCGGCGCGCACCCGCGCGATGATCGCGCGCACCACCGCGTCGACGTCCTCCGAGACCTCGCGCTTGGTCAAAAGGAACGCGGCAAACCGCTGCTCGAAATCGGCATCGGACAGACGAAGCGTGATGGCCATCTTGTGTCCTCAGGCTCCGTGGAAGGGACGCGACGTCGCTTCCCAGGCGCCGCCAATGTCAGCCAGCCGCGCCTCGATGCACTCGACATCGAGCATGATCGCGCCGCCGCCTGAAAAGATCAGCTCGACAATGCCGGCCGGCTTGTCGAGCGCGACGAAGCTGATCGCCAGCAGCGACAGCACCTCGTCCGGCTTGTCGCGGGCAATGCCGCTGGTCTTGGCGCCCAGCACCCGGTCGAAATGCAGCACGCTTTGCCGCCGCTCATTGTGCTGGCGGAAGAAACCGGATTTCGCCTCCCAGACGAAGCGGTTCATCGTCATCATGAAGCGCTTGACCGCCGGCATGTATTCGAGGTCGCCGACCTTGAGCACGGCGTCCTGGACATGGGCCGAGACGATGCTCAGATCCTGATCGTCGAGCGCGACAAGCTTGAGAAGGTTCATGCGGAGTTCGCACCTGCGAAGGATTACATCAGTTTTCTGTTAGGCGGTCTTGGCGATCCGTGCAACCGCGCCACGGATTCCAGCACAATCGCATCAGGTTTGCGCCGCCCCTCACCTGCCTGCCGGCATCCTCTCCCCGCATAGTGGCGGGGAGAGGGACGCCTTCGTAAGGATTTCGCCAATATCCGGCGTTGCAGAAAGGGCGCCGAGGTCGCGGCCAGCCCCTTCTCCCCGTCACTATACGGGGAGAAGATGCCGGCAGGCAGATGAGGGGCAGCGCCGACCTCAGGCCGTTACCTCTACCCCGAAATCCGCTCGATCTCCGCGCCGCAGCCGGACAGCTTTTCTTCCAGCCGCTCAAAACCGCGGTCGAGATGATAGACCCGGTTGACCGTGGTCTCGCCTTCGGCTGCCAGGCCGGCGATGACCAGCGACACCGAAGCGCGAAGGTCGGTCGCCATCACCGGCGCGCCCTTCAGCTTCGGCACGCCGTCGACGATCGCCGTCTGGCCGGACAGTGTTATGTGGGCGCCGAGCCGGGCAAGTTCCTGGACGTGCATGAAGCGGTTTTCGAAGATCGTCTCGGTGATGCGCGACTTGCCCTTGGCCATCGTCATCAGGCCCATGAACTGCGCCTGCAGGTCGGTCGGGAACGCCGGGAACGGCGCTGTCGTCACGTCGACCGGCGCAATGCCGGCGCCGTTGCGCCTGACGCGGATGCCGGAATTGGTCTGCGTGATCTCGGCGCCGGTTTGGGAAATCACGTCGAGCGCGGTCTGCAGCAGGTCCGCCCGCGCGCCTTCGAGCACGACATCGCCGCCGGTCATGGCGACGGCCATCGCATAGGTGCCGGTCTCGATGCGGTCGGGTATCACCCGGACGCGCGCGCCCGACAGCGCCTCGACGCCGTCGATGGTGATGGTCTCGGTGCCAGCGCCATAAATCCTGGCGCCCATGGCGTTGAGGCATTCGGCGAGGTTGACGATCTCAGGCTCGCGGGCGGCGTTTTCGAGCACCGTCTCGCCCTTGGCCAGGGACGCCGCCATCATCAGCACATGGGTGGCGCCGACCGACACTTTCGGGAAGACGTAGCGATTGCCGACAAGACGGCCGTTCCTGGTCTTGGCGATGACATAGCCGGTGTCGACGTCGATATCGGCGCCCAGCGCCTGGAGGCCTTCCAGGAAAATGTCGACCGGCCGCGTGCCGATGGCGCAACCGCCGGGCAGCGACACCTTGGCCTCGCCCATGCGGGCAAGCAGCGGGCCGATCACCCAGAAGGAGGCGCGCATCTTCGACACCAGCTCGTAGGGGGCCGTTGTATCGACGATGTTGCGGGCGGAGAAAGTGACGGTGCGCGAATAGCCCTCCTGCTGCTTTTCGCGGCGTCCGTTGACCGAGTAGTCGACGCCATGATTGCCGAGGATGCGGATCAACTGCTCGACATCGGCCAGATGCGGCACGTTTTCCAGGGTCAGCGTGTCGTCGGTGAGCAGCGAAGCGATCATCAGCGGCAGCGCGGCGTTCTTCGCGCCCGAGATCGGGATGCTTCCGGCAAGCTTGTTGCCGCCGACAATTCTGATGCGATCCATTTAAAGAGCGTCCCCTCGGCCGAAAGGCCGGTTTAATCGGTTGAGTCTGTTGTGGCCCGTCTAAACCATTGGCGGGCTTGGTTCAAGAAACAGGATTCTCGCCCCGGCCAGCCTGTTGATATCAATCCTTTTGCGTTTCCCTTAAGGCGCCGAGCCCTTCCGGCCGCTTGTCAGCCTCGCCAGTGCGTCGCGAGCGCGACTGCGCCTTGCGCTTCTGCAGATTGGCGCGCAATTGCTCGGCGAGCCGGGTCTGGCGGTCAGCCTTCTTCGGTGGGCTGTCCTTTTTCGATGGCCCGCCCTTGTCAGTTGGAGTTGCCTTGTCGTTCATGGTTCCGTCCCGGCTGACGATTAGAGCGATGTGGGTCCGCTTGACGCACAAACGACGATCTAGCACTTTTGAATCCTGGCAACGTGCTTTCCGAAAATCGATTCCGATTTTCGGGCCGATGCGCCAGCGCACTATTCAGGGAAAGCCAACATTGTGGCGCTGCCATGTCCGCAAAAGCCGTTGGAGCGGGCTTTCACAGATGGCTTGCGAATGGCTTGCGCTTGGCCTTGCGCTTGCCGGTTCGATATGGCAGAAGCCCCGCCATCAGCGGCTGCGGTAGCTCAGTGGTAGAGCACTCCCTTGGTAAGGGAGAGGTCGAGAGTTCAATCCTCTCTCGCAGCACCAGTTTTCAAGGCTTTCTGCATTGGCTTCTAGCTGCACTGTGCACAGCTGTGCAGGGTTGCGCGCCCGGTTGCGGCACAAATTCGGCACAGTATGTTCCCTGGGCGTTCTGCGGCTGGTCCAGCCAGGCGCATGAAAAAGGCCGGATCGACTTCTGCCGGGGGCCGTGCCTCAGTTTGGATTTCGCCTACTACGGGTGGAACAGAAGTTAAACCTTGCGTCTGTTTGGCAAAGAGCGCCAGTTCCAGACGGCTGGCTTTAGAAGTGTTCCAATGACCCTGGATGATCTCGAACGAGAATTGGTGGCTTTGATCGGTCGACCCACCGACATACGACCGTTTGTCTGTGAGGGCTCACCGCAAACGTGCGACGTGTTCCTAGTCGGATTTAACCCTGCAACAACGATGAACACCGATTTTTGGGAATTCTGGCGATCCGGGTATGGGTACGACAAGGTCGCATGGTTTAGGCGGTACCTCGAAGAACGCACCGCCAGACCGCTGAAGCCGGGCAGGACCCGGCGACAGGAAGTCAGTGCCACTCGTCGAAACATCGAGTGCTTTGTCGAAGCCGCTGCAGGTAGTCGGGTACTGGAAACGAACATCTATGCCAGACCCAGCGACGACATGAAGAGCCTCGACCTCGCCAGCCGGGAGATCGCCCCGTTCAAGTTCCTACTCGACATTGTCAAACCCAAAGTGATTGTTGTTCACGGTAAGCCCGCGTTGGAAGCTATCCGCAAATTCGATATCTCCGCGAAAATGATAGAGGCCGATCACCATTTCTCTCGCAAAACCTCTAAGGACACTGCCCGCGCATACGGTGCGAGCGCTGCGAAAGAAAGCGCGGCCGCTGGGTAAGCAGCCTATTATGCTCGTGTAGGGGGCAACCCGCTGAAATCGGTTCTCACCGGAACTAGGCTGGTAGCGCACATCGTTCGGGACGATGGGGTCGCAGGTTCAAATCCTGCCATTCTCGATCAGCGAAATTAGAGGCTTACTAATCCCGCGTTCGTTCCGGCCCCTTCCATCCTTGAGCGGACTTGCGCGTCGCCAGGCGACGTGCCCTCTATTCCGCCGATGAAAATGCGCACCGAAGATCAAATGCGGTATTTGCGCGATATGGAGCGCCGCATACGCGCGAGCGAGTTCTGGCGCGGCAAGCTCAAGGGCGCGGAAGCGGCCATCCGTCGGCTTTATCTGACAGGGGCTGGTGACTGTGGCGGTTCTTCATGGCCGTCCGATGCGTCACGAGAAGAGATTGTCGCCCGCCTTGCAGCAGAACGTACGTTGGAGTGCAAATTCGTGGCTCTTTGGAAGCGCGATCCGGAGTTGGCTCGGTTAGTCGACTGGCAGGGGGCTCAAGAGCCTGAAGAGGGGTCGCCTGACGTTTGACCCCTCCCCGGCAAATTACCGGCTACAACGCCGAACGCGCTGCACGGCCGGTTCCACCGAGGCAATAGACGACTGACCGTAGCCGATCGCGTGGTACTCAGTCACAAATAATGAAACTGCCCTGACCGCGAAAATTGTTCCAGGCGCTTGGGTCTTTGCAAACCGTTTTGCCGTTTTTCTGGACCGTGTACCCCTTCAGCAAGCCGTCTGTATCCACTTTCGCGTAGACCTGCGCGAGTGCGGACCCACCCGCTGCTACCACACCGCCGACGACCAGCCCCGCAACAAACTTCCTCATCTTTCGCTCACAGTTTTCCAATGTCTGACGTTTCTGTCCGCACCGGCGAACCTCCGGGAGCAATACTTCCATAGCAGTTTTTGGGGAGCAAGATCGTTCTCTCACACCTGATCGATGCGCGGTCCGCCGGGAACCGTGAATGCCCAGGCTCTGCTTTACCATTCCTGCTCGCTAAGGCATACCTTCAGTCCGCTGGTGATTTGGGGGAACAAGTGGCAATCCAAAAAGATAACAATTCCGATCTCAATTTTACGGCGGATCTTTTCAGGGCTGCGGACAAGCTCAGAGGAAATTTAGAGCCATCCGAATACAAGCACGTTGCGCTTGGCCTGATATTCCTCAAGTACATTTCCGACGCCTTCGAGGCGCAGCACGCGAAGCTGGCGGCGGACGAATACGCTGATCCAGAGGACGCGGAAGAATATCTGGCAGAGCACGTGTTCTGGGTGCCGAAGGAGGCGCGCTGGTCGCATCTTCGGGCCAACGCCAAGCGTCCGGAGATCGGCAAGCTGATAGACGAGGCGATGGAGGCCATCGAAAAGGCCCCATCGAATGAGGGGCTCAAAGGCGTCCTGCCGAAGAACTACGCACGCCCGACGCTCAACAAGACGATGCTCGGGGAACTGATCGACCTGTTCTCCAACATCGGCATGCACGACAGCATCTACAAGGCGAATGACCTGCTTGGCCGGGTCTATGAGTATTTCCTGTCGGGCTTCGCCGGGTCCGAGGGCAAGCGCGGCGGCGAGTTCTTCACGCCGCGTTCGGTGGTGCGCACGCTGGTCGAGTTGCTCGAACCCTACAAGGGCCGTGTCTACGACCCGTGCTGCGGCTCGGGCGGCATGTTCGTGCAGTCGGAGAAATTCATCGAGGAGCACGGCGGTCGACGCGACGCCATCGCCGTCTACGGGCAGGAGATCAACCACACGACCTGGCGGCTGGCGAAGATGAACCTCGCCGTGCAGGGCATCGACGCCGACATCCGCTGGAACAACGAGGGCAGTTTTCACCGCGACGAGTTCCCCGACCTGAAGGCCGATTTCATCCTGGCCAATCCGCCGTTCAATATCTCGGATTGGGGCGGGGAACGATTGGTAGGCGATGTCCGCTGGAAGCATGGCACGCCGCCGAAGGGCAACGCCAATTTCGGCTGGCTCCAGCACATCCTGCATCACCTTGCCCCGCGTGGCACGGCCGGTGTGGTGTTGGCGAATGGCTCCATGTCCTCACAGCAGTCGGGTGAGGGCGACATCCGCAAGGCGATGATCGAGGCCGATGCGGTGGATTGCATGGTCGCGCTGCCGGGGCAATTGTTCTTCTCGACGCAAATCCCGGCCTGTCTGTGGATACTTGCGCGGGACAAGAGCACCAACGGCCATCGTGACCGACGCGGCGAAATCCTGTTCATCGACGCCCGAAAGCTCGGCTTCATGGTGGATCGTGTCCGCAAGGAGTTAAGCGCCGACGACATCGACAAGATCGCCGGAGCCTATCATCGCTGGCGGGCCAAGCCCGAGACGCGCGAAGCCAACGGCTGGGCCGAATATGCCGACGACGCCGGTTTCTGCAAATCTGCGACGATGGCAGAGGTTCGCGAACACGGGCACGTGCTGACGCCCGGACGCTATGTCGGCGCGACAAATGCCCAGGACGACGGTGTTTCATTTGCGGAGAAGTTTGACACTCTCAGGGAGCAGTTGCAGGCCCGGTTTGCTAAAGGTCGAGCGCTGGAGGAGCGGATCGAGGCTGCGTTGAATGGAGTGACTACGAGTGATTGAACTCTCCCTTGGCGACATCGCCACGTTTGTGAACGGTGACCGTGGCAAGAACTATCCGAGCGGGTCCGATTTTGTGAACCGTGGCGTGCCATTTATAAGTGCTGCTGACCTTGCCAACGGTCAGGTCAGTTGGAAAACGACGAAAAAGATCAGCGGCGAGGCATTCGAACGCCTTGGCAATGGAAAGACGCAGCCGGGAGACCTGCTGTTCTCCCTCAGGGGATCGCTTGGCAAAGTGGCGCGTATTTCAGGAGAGACGGTAGCATGCATTGCATCGTCCTTGGTCATCGTTCGAGCGAAAGAGAATGTCCTTCAGGACTATTTATTTTATATCTTGGCAGGGCCGATCGGTCAGCGTGCTGCCAAATTTTTTGATAATGGCTCCGTTCAAGGGAATATTTCTGTACGCGATCTGAAAACCACTTCCTTGTCTCTTCCATCTATTGATGAGCAGCGAGCTTTTGTAGATTTACTTGGCTCGATTGACGACAAGATTGAGCTGAACCGGCGTATGAACGAAACGTTGGAGGCAATGGCGCAGGCGATCTTCCGCGACTGGTTTTTGGATTTTGGCCCTACCCACCGCAAGATCGACGGCGTAACCGATCCAGTTGAAATCATTGGTGGCGTCGTCACCGATCCCGAAAGGGCGCAACGTCTGGCCGAGATATTTCCCGGGAGCGTGCGAGACAACGGCCTGCCGCATGGGTGGGGGGAGACGCGGCTAGATGAAATACTGGTGCTGCAACGCGGGTTTGATCTTCCGAAAGGTATCCGGACTGAGGGCGCATACCCGGTCATCGCTGCAAGCGGGTTCAACGGCACTCACAATCAATACAAGGTAAAAGCACCTGGCGTGTGCACTGGCAGAAGCGGTGTTCTAGGAAATGTATTTTATGTGCAGTCAGATTTCTGGCCTTTGAACACTTCGCTTTGGGTAAAAGAATACCCCAACTCAACTCCTATTTATGCCTATTTCGTGCTCCGTGAGATTGATCTTCATGCTTTGAATGCTGGATCGGCGGTTCCTACCCTTAATCGTAATCATGTTCATGGCCGTCTCACAGTAAAGCCTCCAATGCCGGTTGTACTCGCCTTTGACGAACTAGCTGTCTTGTTGGTGCAAAAGGCTGAGGCCAACCGTAAGGAAATTAAAACTCTGGCAGCCACTCGTGACCTTCTGCTTCCCAAGCTCATGTCCGGCGACATCACCCTTCGAGATGCCGAGCATCGACTGGAGGCAGCGCAATGACCGGGGTTTGGTGCGTCCGCGCCGACGCGGGCAAATACGCTCAGGCCTTTTTTCATGGCGGGTATTGCGGGATCGGTTGGGAGCGAATGGGTGATCTCTCGGTCACCCCCACCCGCGATGAGTTGTACCCGCTCTATCGCGCTGCCTACCCCGAGGATGACAGCAACATCGTCGTAGGCCAGCAGGTGGGGCAGCTTGCACGCTTCCTGATTGAGATGAAGGGCGGCGACACGGTGATCACGCCCGACGCCAACACCGAGCTGCTCCATCACGGCATCGTTGATCCTGATCCATCATACTTCCACGCACCGAGCGATCCGACGTGCCGCTATCCTCATCGTAGGCGTGTGAAATGGTCATCGCAGTCTCTACTCCGTTCCGGGCTGTCCGTTCCATTGCAGAACACGTTGCAGTCCTCACTTACTGTTTTTGGCGTCTCGCAGGTTGACGAGGTTCTGCAACGGACGGGACGCGGCAGTCTATCACCGGTCGTTCACACAGACGCGTACGACCCCTATCGGGCCGTTCTCGACCAAATCCTTACGCTAGACGACAAGGAGTTCGAGATACTGGTCGGCCATCTCCTCACTGCGCTTGGGTTCGAGGGATCGGAGGTAGTCGGCAAGGTGGGTGACGGCGGAGTAGACGCCATCGGCGAGTTGAACATCGCAAACCTCGCCAAGGTGAAGGTGTTCGTTCAGGCCAAGCGATACAAGCTCGGGACGAAGATTGCAGCTTCAACCGTGCGCCAGCTTCGACAAGCGATCCCGTCCAACGGCCAAGGCGCGTTTATCACCACAGCAGGCTTTCAGAAGGCCGCGTTTGATGTGGCACTTGAGGCTGGGTTCCCCCGGATCGGGTTGATCAACGGGAGCCAACTGGTCGATCTCCTGGTCGAGCACTGGTCGGACATCCCAGCGGAGTTCAAGGAACGTCTTGGGCTGAAACCCGGTCTGGTGCTGGCATGACTGACCCGCAAGCAGCGCTCAAAGCACATTGCAACGATCGCCTTGATCGCGAGGCGACAGTCCACGCTTCCGGCCACCAAAATGTCCATGCACGTCGGTATCTCCTGCTGCGCATGGGACGAGCCGCAATCGAGATCGCCATCATCGTAAAGCCCGACAGCATGCTCCAGATTTGGAGCGAGGCTGACGGCGTGGACCTTTCCAAACTTGGGGGTATCAAGCACTGGAGGCGTCCGGGCAGCGAAACCTATTCAACTAAGAACCCACACGGGAAGGTTCTTTATGGTCGGCACAGCGCACTCAGGACCTTTGACCGCCTGCATCGTGGCGATGCCGTCAGGTTCGTTCCCAAGACCATCGGTGAGGTAGAGCGTATTCTCGATGTGCTCGCCCATGGGAGCGTGCCGTGACACAAACTCCGGACAAGGACATCGTCTACAAGCAGATCGAGGCCGACTACTCGCACTCGGGCTTTCGCGAGGACATCGTCGAGGACGCAGCCATAGGCATCTTCGGTGAGCTTGGCTACGCCTACGCCCCTTCTCAGCAAATCTCGCCCGACGGCTCCGCGCCCGAGCGTGACGCCTATTCCGACACCATCCTGACATCGCGGCTGACGGCTGCGGTCGAGCGCCTGAACCTAACCATTCCTGCGGAAGCCCGGGTGTCCGCCAGCAAGCAGCTTTTCGTGACCGAGACGCCATCGCTGGTCGAGGAAAACAGGCGTATCCATCGCCTTCTCACCGAAGGTGTCGATGTTGAGTTCGTCGTGGCCGACGGGGAAATCAAGGGTGACAAGGTCTGGCTGATCGACTTCGACAATGTCGACAACAACGACTGGCTGGTGACGAACCAGTTCACCGTCGTCGAGGGTCGCCACAAGCGCCGTCCCGACATCGTCGTGTTCGTCAACGGCCTGCCGCTGGCCGTCATCGAATTGAAAAACGCTGGGGCCGAGACAGCGGATATCGGCGCTGCCTTCAACCAGTTGCAGACCTACAGGGTGCAGATACCTTCGCTGTTTCGCACCAATGCGGTGCTGATCGCCTCGGATGGGGTGCTGGCCCGGATCGGCTCGCTGACCGCCGACGAGGAACGCTTCATGCCGTGGCGCACCGTCACCGGCATGGATGGCGATTTCACGCCGCATGGCCCGCGCGAAATGGCGACGATGCTGCGCGGTGTGTTTGACCGCGAACGCTTCCTCGCCCTCTTGCGCGATTTCATTGTCTTCGGGGACAAGGGTGAAGGCCCGTTCAAGATCATTGCCGGATACCACCAGTTTCACGGGGCAAGGAAGGCACTCGCCAGTGCCATTCAAGCCGCGCGCCCGGACGGTGACCGCAAGATCGGCGTGATCTGGCATACGCAAGGTTCCGGCAAGAGCCTGCTGATGGCGTTCTTCGGCGGGTTGATCGTTCGGTCGAGAGCACTGGAGAACCCGACGCTGGTTGTCCTGACCGACCGCAATGACTTAGACGATCAGTTGTTCGGTACCTTCAGCCTGTGCCGCGACCTGATCCGCCAGAAGCCGGAGCAGGCCGATAGCCGCGACGAGTTGCGTCGCCTGCTTAATCGCGCATCGGGCGGCGTCATCTTCACGACGGTGCAGAAGTTCTCGCCGGAGGCGGGGGAGGAGAGCTTCCCCATGCTGACCGACCGGCGCAACGTCATCGTCGTGGCCGACGAGGCACACCGCAGCCAGTATGGTTTCGATGCAAAGCTCGACAAGGTGACCGGCAAGCGCCGCTACGGCTATGCCCACTATATCCGGCAGGCCATGCCCAACGCATCGTTCATCGGCTTCACCGGTACCCCGATTGAGGCCGACGATGTGAACACGCCGGCTATCTTCGGCGAGTACATCGACATCTACGACATCAGCCGCGCAGTGGAGGACGGGGCGACGGTTCCGATTTTCTATGAGAGCCGTCTTGCCCGCATCGAATTGGACGAAGACGAGAAGCCGCGCATTGATGCCGAGATCGAGGCGATCCTCGAAGACGACGAGTTATCGGAGCAGGAGAAGCAAAAGGCGAGATGGGCGACGGTGGAGCGACTGGTCGGTTCGGAAAAACGTCTGTCGCAGATCGGTGCCGATCTTGTGGAACACCTCGAAGCACGCCTTGCCGGGATGAACGGCAAGGCAATGGCAGTGTGCATGAGCCGCCGCATTTGCGTAGACCTTTACCGGCACATCATCGCATTGCGGCCCGAGTGGCACTCCGACGATGACGACAAGGGCGCGGTGAAGATCGTCATGACCGGCTCTGCGTCCGATCCGCTCGACTGGCAACCGCATATCGGCAACAAGAAGCGCCGCGACGATCTTTCCAAGCGGGCACGCGACCCTGACGATCCGCTCAAGCTGGTGATCGTTCGCGATATGTGGCTGACCGGCTTCGATGCGCCCTGCATGCACACCATGTACATCGACAAGCCGATGCGAGGCCACGGGCTGATGCAGGCGATTGCCCGCGTCAACCGGGTGTTCAAGGACAAGCCCGGCGGCTTGATCGTGGACTACATCGGCATCGCCCAGAACCTGAAAAAAGCGCTCGGCCAGTACACGAAGTCCGATCAGGAAAAGACCGGCATTGACGAGGAAGAAGCCGTCGCCGTCCTGATGGAGAAGTACGAGATCGTGCGCGGGATGTTCCATGGCCACGACTACAGCCTCGGCATCAGCGGCCAGCCCCAACAACGGCTGGCTGCCCTGGCCGATGCCATCGACTGGATACTGAAGTGGCAGGAGCAGCAAGCTGCCAAGGTCGACAGCGCGGATGACAAGAAGAAAGCGCACCGCCGCTATCAGGATGCCGTGCTGGAACTGAGCAAGGCGTACGCACTCGCCTCTGCCAGTGACGGAGCACGAGCGATCCGCGATGAGGTTGGCTTCTTTCAGGCCGTGCGGGCGGCGCTGGTCAAGACGACTGCCAAAGGCAAGATGTCGGACCGGGCCAAGAGCTTCGCCGTCGAGCAGCTTCTCAACCAAGCCGTCGCCAATGCCGAGATCGTGGACATATTGAAAGCGGCGGGCATCCAGTCGCCGGACATCTCGATCCTGTCGGACGAGTTTTTGGCCGACATCCAGAAGTTGGAGAAGAAGAACCTCGCGTTGGAGGCGTTGAAGAAGCTCCTCAACGGGGAGATCAGGAGCCGGTCGCAGTCGAACGTGGTGGAGGCGAGATCATTTTCGCAGCGGCTGGAAGAGGCCGTCGCCCGGTATCATGCCAGTGCCATCTCAACTGTCGAGATGATCCAAGAATTGATTGCGCTGGCGAAGGAAATCAAGGCCTCCGCCAGCCGTGGCGAGGAGCATGGCCTGTCTCCGGAGGAATTGGCCTTCTACGATGCGCTTGCCGAAAACGAGAGCGCAGTCGAGGCGATGGGCAGCGAGAAACTTCGCGTGATCGCCCACGAGCTGGTCGAGCAAATGCGCGGCTCGGCCACCGTAGATTGGCACCACAAGGCCAGCGCTCGCGCTCGCATGCGTGTTCTCGTCAAGCGTATCCTCAAGAAGTATGGCTACCCGCCCGATCTGGAGCAGGAGGCCGTTCAAACCGTGCTGGCCCAGGCTGAGGTAATGCTACGGGAGGTGGCAGCGGCAATTTAATGATGGCACAAACCAGAACCTCCGATAAGCGACACTTGGAAAATCCTGAATGGTGCTGGCTGCTAAACTAAAAAACCACCATCGCTCGCTTTCTGTCAAAAATGGACAATAAAGTTTTTAACTATCGAGCCTTAACAAGTGGAAATGCGCGATCGGCCTGTCCGCCTTGGTGCTTAGCATACCAATATCTGTCTCCAAGCTTAACCTTGTCGCCTCCGTATATGCTGTTCTTATGGAAAAAAACGTTGTCACCTTCTTTTGGCTGAACAAATCCCCAATATCCGTTGTCGAAAAGCGTAACGGTTCCAAATTCCCGTGGCCCTACAGAATAACAGAGCGCCTCGCATTCGGTAACTATGTTGTCAGCAGTTAGCCTCTTGGTAGGGTCGAGAACCAGGCACGCCTTTAAGATCGCGATTAATTCCAATGCAGCCGATTTGAATTGCGGATGCCCAGTCAACTGAGGTGGCACATCACGAATGTCGCCGGCCAATATTTTCGGAATTGCTTTCAGGCCGGCGCCAAATGGCCTTTCACCGGTTAGTAGCTCAAACATCATCGCACAGAGAGACCATATATCAGCCGGTTTCCCCGCAGCCTTCATGCTTTCGATCATCTCGGGGGCCATATATGGCAGTGCTCCGATCGCCGTGGCGGACGCGGTGAGACTTTCCTCCCCCCCTTCAACTGCTTCCTCCAGTTCCTTCTCAGCCATCTTGGCGATGCCAAAATCGGTGATCTTCAAGCCGTTCAAAGCAGGGCCGCCTACCGCCATGACATTGCTGGGTTTCAAATCTCGATGGATCACGCCTGCGTTATGGGAGGCAGCAATACCTTTGGCTAAGTGATGCAAAATGCGCGAAACTACGTACGGGTCAAACTTCGGTATATACTTTGTAAGCATTACTCTGAGGTCGCATCCGTCAATTAATTCTTCTATCAAATATGATCGCTCTTTCTCTTCGATATAATCTAAAGTCTTCGCGACATTGGCATGATTTACCCTCGCGCTCACAATCGCACTTCTATGAAATCGTTTGGAGGCAGAAGCGTTCTTTGGGCCTTTGAGGGCTACGTCTTTTCCCAGAAGAGTATCCTTGGCGCGATACACCTCTTGCATCCCGCCCTCGCCAACAAAATCCAAAATTAGATAGCGATCGGCAATAGTATCTCCAGGCTTATGCAGCATACCATTCATGTCGAGACCTCAGGGTGAGATATGTCTACTGTAATAGATGTCCTTTGTGAGCCCAGAGATGGGGCACCCAGCACAATCACGCAGGCCCCCGGAAGTGCCATTCCGTTCACGGCTATCATGTTGTTGACGAAGACGCTTCCGGCAACATTCCCGACTACAAAGCCAAATCCATCATAAGTAAGGGTGAATGCGCCTTGGCCTGCCACCGACAGCTTGGCCACCTTTTGCTTCGCATCCAGAACGTACCTCACTGCACCGTGAACCAAGAGAGCGCGGTGCCGATCTTTTAATAGGTGGCGACCCATCAAGTCCGCGATCGCGGCCATACTTGGTCGCTGCGAAGGCGACACAGAAAAGCATCGGTCTAGTGCAGTCAGAATGTCAGCTGGAAGAGCAAAGGGAAGCGCTTTAAAACTGACGCCAGCCGATGGAAGTGCAGGCGGCAACTTTTTTAGATCACCTGGAAGTTTTCCGAGTGAGATAGCCATACAGGTCGATCCGAATGCGAAAACATCAACAGCACGAGTGAACGATACTTTTCCGCTGGCGTCCGGAACGAACAATTCCGGGGCCATGTAGCCGCGAGTACCGATCTGCCCTACGGTGTTCGCGTCAATCTTTTCAGTTCGTGAGAGACCGAAATCGAAAATCTTTAAGCAGCCCTCCCCATCGAACTTCATGTTCTGCCGCTTTATGTCACGATGAATGCGTCCCGCAGAGTGGATGTCCGATATACCTTGCGCGATCGGAAACGCTATCTTCAGGAAAGTTTGAAGATCGTTGGGGGGCTGCACGTTAGTTAAGTCATCACCATTTAAATATTCTTCGACAAGGCCAACCAAATCACCTTTCGCGTCAGGGATCACATCGTAAATTTGCACGACGTGTTTCGATCTAATCGACTGAAGGGCAGAGATTTCGTCAAGAAGTCGTTTCTTCTCGACGTGCGCCTTTAGGCTTTTGATTACGACCAGACGGTCTAGAGGAATATCTTTATACAGAGCGGCTTCGCCCATTCCTCCGTTGCCAAAGCTCGTCCCCTGGCTCACATAACGCGCTGGAATTTTCATTTATCGTCATCACGCGGTGGAAATTCAACGTTCAGCACTGGCTTGGTTGGTGGATCAAGCGGGAGTGAAGCGTTTTGCCCGGAGCTATTCTTTTTGCTTCGCTTAGATTTTCGCCCCGGCTTGTTCTGCCGCGATTGGCCGGCGGGAGCCTTAGAAACTTGGACCTGACCTTCTTCTTCAACCCTTCGAGGCTGTTCCGGTGCAGCACCTAGTTGTTGACGATCCGACCTTTCCCCGCCACTACTCGTGATCCAAATGTTCAAGTTTTCCGAGACGGAAAGCACAGCGACCTCTCGACCTTCCATTGGTTCGTCCCCAAAATCCTGACCCAAATTCAAAACGACGCCAGATGCATTGTCGCGTCCGCCAAGGAGATTGCTAAGAGACGTCAATTTGCCAAGTAGTTCGCGATCCAACGCCTGGCATCGAGATGTGATCTTCTTCATTGTCTCCATATCGGTGCCATGTAGGCCGTCCGTCGTCAGCAGCGCGTAGTCAAAACGTTCTGACTGAAGCTCTATTACGTGGGGCTCTAGGCTCCCCTGTTCCATACCAATGAACTGGACGAGTTCCCCGGTCACACGTCCACCGTTTGCTCCCGGACCCAAATAACCTGCAATTGTGTCATCGGTACTTACTTGAACCAATTCTTTCGACTGTGAAATGCCGTATATCCGGCTGTCCCCTACGTTCACGCCATAGTGCCTGCCCGATCGGTCAATAAGGACCGCAGACAGCGTGGCTCCCCCCGTCAAATTGAGTGTTCTAAACACTGCCTCGTTTGCGTAGTTCGCTGCTCCCTCAAGCCTTTCCCGAGGTGGAAGACGCGTCGTGCGGAGTAATCTGGTCAAAAATGCACTGACAGTAATTGTCGCAGCAACATCACCCTGAGCCATTCCACCCATGCCATCGGACAGAACGGCGACACGGAAGTCCCTAGCAGGCGTATCCTTGTCGCGCATAACCAGATGGGCCACGCGATCTTGGTTTTGAGAGCGGACGTTCCCAATGCTCGAAGACAGCCAAACGTTGCGGTCGCCGTTGACTGCTCGGTTAGGCCCTGGAGTAAACAGCCTCCTAAGCCGGAGTTCGATTGGATCTAACTTCTCTTTGGTCACGCAGGCTCTCGGGCATTGTTGGAAGTGCGGAATGTGCGGCAGTCAGGGCTTATTATCCCTAGATACTGCCAACGTCTATGTTCGGTTGCCTGCCAGCGTGGCAAGGAGGGACTTTCGGCGCTCGACATGCTTATTGAGTTGGAAAGAAAAGAGATATCAGGCTCTTTTTGCGAGCCTGCTGAGTGTCGATCGTGAGCAACCGGTAGCGGAAACGATACTGTTCCAGCTTTGCCCGTCCTTAAGCATTTTCACGATAGCCGCATTGCGTTTCGCGTCTTCGGGTCGGCCTCTATAAAGACCACGGCACTTCGCCTTCTCGATACCTTGCGACTGACGACGACGGCGGTCTTCATAGTCCTTCCTGGCAATAGCCGCCAGCATGTCGAGCATCATCCCATTGATCGCGGCGAACATCCGTCCTGTGAACTCGTCGGATGCGCTTGTCATCATCGTGTGGGAGGTCGGGAGGTCAAGCGCGACGACGCGCACCTTACGATCATCTATCTCGCGCTTCAGGCGATCCCAATCGGCAGCGTTCAGGCGGCTCAACCGGTCGACTTGCTCGATCAGAAGAATGTCGCCGGGTTGACAGTCAGACAGTAGCCGGAACAGCTCCGGCCGTTGTAGCGAGGCGCCGCTCTCGTTCTCGACATAGGTCGCGGCGATGGTCAGTCCCTTGTCCTTGGCGAATGTCTGGAGGTCGATCTTCGCCCGTTCCGCGTCTTGGTCCTTGGTCGATGCTCGGAGATATGCGCGAACGAACATAAAACCCCCTTTGGTTCGTTTTAAATGGTGCCCTAATAAGTAGTTCGATTTGAATTGTCAAACGGCATTTATCGAACCAAGCCAAACACGGTTCGACAAAGGTACAGCCGGAGAGACCGGCTTCGTGGGTCAGACGTTGTGGGTGCGCGCAGGCTTTGCTCTTCCGCGCGTCCTCAGGCTGGCTTTGTCACCCGCGAGCGCATCAAGTGCGTTAGCGAGACCAATGCCCGGCTTCGCCCTGATCCGCTTGAGCAATTCCGCGTAGCCTTTCCGCTTTGGGTTCTGAGCCAGCATGGCTGCGGCGAGATGCTCGGCGACGGGATCATACGTGAATTGTAGCATCCGGTTGGAACGATTGCGGTTGAGCAGGCCGCTGGCTACCTGCATCTCGGTGACTATGGCAGGATCGACGGTAGCGTTCTGTGCGTCATTCATAAACGGGAGGACGTCGCCCTCCTTGATCAGAGTGGCGCGGAGATACTCTTGGCTCATCTCAGTCGGGGCGAGCCTCTCGCGCATCGCTTCCACTGCTACTGCGGACGCCGCACGGATCATGTCGTCGGGCCCGAGATCCAGCTTTCCCTTGCGCAGGGCTTCCACGTACCGGAATACCAATCGTGGCGCCGACGCCGACAACTCCTCGCCGGCCAAGGCCTGCTCGATGGCGAAGCGAACAAAGAGCGGGTTGACATGGTCGCGGCCGACCACTAGCGCTTCAATGTTGTCCATTATTTCGACTGCGCGATCCGCCGCATAGGTTCGCACGAAACCGGGCAGCCGGTCGGAAGTAAGTGGCTGCGCCTCGATTTCCGCAACATTTTCCCATGCCGGCTTGTCAGGCTTGCTGCGCCGAGACGTCACCAGGACGTGTCTGAAGGCCCCGTCGCGCATCGCCGCGCCGATTTGGTCCTCAGCGTCCTTGACGCTGCGCTCGCTCAGCCCGTCGAAGAGGAGGCAAATCGCGCCGGCTGCGCCAAGGGTTGCGACCATTTCGGCGGTTGGCCCGCGGCCTGCCACCCTAAGAAGCCGGGCGGCATGTTCGGTGATACTGCCGGCCCAATTCTCGTCTATCACGATCGGCAAGGGGGCCGCCTTCCCGCCTTCAGTGGCCAGTCGCAGCAGGCGAAAGGCCAGCGCGCTCTTGCCCCCTCCGCCGCCCCCGGTGATCCAGAGCCGCACGACGTGTCCGGCGACGATCTTGCCGCTAAACGAGGCGATGTCCGGCTCGTGGCCGAGGTCCGAATAGCGCTCGCGTTCCCTCACTGGCGCGCGTCCGGAAAAGTTCTGATCGACAAGCGCTCGGCGGTTCCAAGCGACCCACGCGCGCAGCGGCCGGCGCGTTTGGCCGAGGAAACCGAACAAGGTGAGAACGCCGGCGAGCCACTTCCACTTGGGCAGTTCGACGCTGCCGGTTTTCGGCATGACCCATTGCGCCAGCCGATGCGGCACGAACAGCCACATCAACACAGCGGTCACTACAGCGAGCATCCACAGTACGGCTGGCCAGAACGCAGCCTGTAAATACGCGTTCAGATTTGTATACCATTTGTTGACCGCCTCGAAAGCATACCGAGCAAACTCGATGGCGCGTTCTGGTCCGCTCCACCTGTCGAAGAGGGCCTTTAATGCACGCTCGGGAGAGATTGTGGTGAGCGCACCAGACTTCCATATGGGAAAGACGTCAGCGTCGATAGGCCGAAAGGCGTCAACTACCTCAGTTGGTGCAAACACCGATCCGTCGGCGAGGCGAATGAAGACGCCGACAGGATGCAGGAATATCTCGCCGCTCGCTTGCCCGTCTGGCGAGAGTATCGTGATGCGGTTTCCACATGCCGACCATCCAGTGTCGCCAACAAACCCTACAGACCGAGGTTTGAAAGGGCTTGCGCATCCTAGCGCTGACTGATGTAGGATACCGCCAGCCCATTGAATGACATGGATTGAGCCGGCAGCGGCGATCCGGTCCCCGGCGGGCGAGAAGGCGACGTCGAGGACGCTTTCATGGCCCTCGAACGGTGGGGCGACCTCCTTGCCGTCGAGCGTCCAAAGCCGGACCGTGCCGTCAAAGCTAGCCGAGACGATGCGGTCACCGGCGGGCGAGAAGGCGACGCTGGAGACCCACCCCTTATGGCCCTTGAAGGGCGGGGCGGCCTTCTTGCCGTCGAGCGTCCAAAGCATGCCGTCAAAGCTAGCCGAGACGATGCGGTCGCCGGCGGGCGAGAAGGCGACGTCGTGGACGGCGCCTTCATGGCCCTCGAACGGTGGGGCGGCCGCCTTGCCGTCGAGCGTCCAAAGCC
Organism: Mesorhizobium sp. WSM4810; assembly: GCF_055811235.1. Taxonomy (NCBI): domain Bacteria; kingdom Pseudomonadati; phylum Pseudomonadota; class Alphaproteobacteria; order Hyphomicrobiales; family Phyllobacteriaceae; genus Mesorhizobium; species Mesorhizobium sp. WSM4810. The sequence goes on from NZ_JBVVQV010000001.1 coordinate 76,640, forward strand.
GTATGCCGTCCTCGCCAGCCGAGACGATGCGGTCGCCCACGGGCGAGAAGGCGACGCTGTTGACGGACCCTTCATGGCCCTCGAACGGTGGTGCGGCCGCCTTGCCGTCGAGTGTCCAAAGCCGCACCGTACGGTCACGGGCGGCCGAGACGATGCGGTCGCCGGCGGGCGAGAAGGCGACGCTGGTGACGGACCCTTGGTGACCCTTAAACGGCGGGGCGGCCGCCTTGCCGTCGAGTGTCCAAACCCCCACCGTATCGTCAATGCGAGCCGAGATGATGCGGTCCCCGGCGGGCGAGAAGGCGACGCTGTCGTCCATCCCTGCCAAGCCCCTTAGTGGCGCGGCCGCCTCCTTGCCTTCGAGCGCCCAAAGCCGCACCGTGCTGTCATAGCCAGCCGAGACGATGCGGTCGCCGGCGGGGGAGAAGGCGACGCTGGTGAGGAACCCTTCGTGGCCCTTGAACGGCGCGGCGGCCTCCTTGCCCTCCAGTGTCCAAAGCCGCACGGAGACGTCCAAGCCAACCGAGACGATGCGGTCACCCGCGGGCGAGAAGGCGACGCTAGAGACGAGCGCATGGGCCCCGAACGGCGGAGCGGCTTCCTTGCCGTCGAGCGTCCAAAGCCGGACCGTGCCGTCCCAGCCAGCCGAGACG
>NZ_JBVVQV010000001.1:77392-200248 GCF_055811235.1 Mesorhizobium sp. WSM4810
ATGCGATCACCAGCGGGCGAGAAGGCGACGCTGGTGACGTTCCCCTCATGGCCCTTGAAGGGCGGGGCGGCCTCCTTGCCGTCGAGCGTCCATAGCTGAACCATGTCGTCATCGCCAGCCGAGACGATGCGGTCGCCGGCGGGCGAGAAGGCGACGCTGTTGACGATCCCCTCATGGGCCTTGAAGGGCGGGGCGGCCTCCTTTCCGTCGAGCGTCCAAAGCCGCACCGTGCCGTCATTGCCAGCCGAGACGATGCGGTCCCTGGCGGGCGAGAAGGCGACGTCGTGGACGGCGACTTGTTGGCTCTCGAACGGCGGGGCGGCCTCCTTGCCATCGAGCGTCCAAAGCCGGACCGTGCCGTCAAAGCCAGCCGAGACGATGCGATCACCAGCGGGCGAGAAGGCGACGCTGGTGACGTTCCCCTCATGGCCCTTGAAGGGCGGGGCGGCCTCCTTTCCGTCAAGCGTCCAAAGCCGGACCGTGCCGTCACCGCCGGCCGAGACGATGCGATCGCCGGCGGGCGAGAAGGCGACGTCGTGGACGACGTCTTCATGGCCCTCGAACGGTTCGGCGGCCTCCTTGCCGTCGAGTGTCCAAAGCCGGACCGTGCCGTCGCCGCCGGCCGAGACGATGCGGTCGCCGGTGGGCGAGAAGGCAACGCTGGTGACGATCCCCTGCTCATAGGCTTTGAAGGGCAGGGCGGCCACCTTGCCGTCGAGCGTCCAAAGCCGCATGCCGTCCTCGCCAGCCGAGACGATGCGATCACCGGCGGGTGAGAAGGCGACGCTGGTGACGGACCCTTGGTGACCCTTGAACGGCGGGGCGGCCGCCTTGCCGTCGAGCGTCCAAAACTGCACCGTGCCGTCCTCGCCAGCCGAGACGATGCGGTCACCGGCGGGCGAGAAGGCGACGCTGGTGACGGACCCTTGGTGACCCTTAAACGGCGGGGCGGCCTCCTTGCCGTCGAGTGTCCAAAGCCGGACCGTGCCGTCACTGCCAGCCGAGACGATGCGGTCCCTGGCGGGCGAGAAAGCGACGTCGTGGACGGCGCCTTCATGGCCCTCGAACGGTGGGACGGCCTCCTTTCCCTCGAGCGTCCAAAGCCGAACCGTGCCGTCACTGCCAGCCGAGACGATGCGGTCGCCGGCGGGCGAGAAGGCGACGCTGGTGACAGACCCTTCATGGCCCTCGAACGGCGGGGCGGCCTCCTCTCCGTCGAGTGTCCAAAGCCGCACCGTGCCATCAACGCCAGCGGTGGCGATCCTCATCGCTTTTCGTTGATCGCGCTCAGACGAGAATGCCCCAGCGTTCGTTTCGGCGTTGATTTCACAAATTTTGACTGGTTGACCGTCGACCCGAAGGTCGAACACATCGACACGTCCTCCGTCATTGACAACGAGAAGAAGCGTGGGGTCGATTTGGGAATAGCGAACCTTTTTTGGGCTGAAGTCTGTTATGCCCAACTGCGGAACGATCCGAACTAATTCTTCAGCGCACAGGCTGATCGACTGCCAGGTCAGGCAGCAGAGCAGGCTCACCGCAAATGCGATGGCGCGCGGCAGTTTGCCGACACTGGAGCAATGCATAGCCATCTGCTGTGCAATCCACTCGGTCCAGAATATTCTTGCACGGATTACGGAAAGAGCCAAGTTCCGCGCCCTTGGACCTTGGATCACCTGCAGGCGTGATCGCCCCTGACAGGCAACCCCTACGGCAAACGTCGGGGCGCGCTCTGATCGATCGTTCTCCGCAGGAAGGGAAACGTCGGCTTGACGCAATGTCCGATCAGCAAGTGGCACCACGGCTGAGTGATCGGAGCGACCGTATCTGTCAGCCTACCAGCACCGGCGGCACACAGGCGTGATTTATCGAGGCGACGGTTCGCATTGGTACACCATATGAGACCGCCCAAGGAACACCGACAGAAACAGAGCGCCAGCCCACGTTCGGTCTCGCGAGGGTGCAAGGCTCGGCCGCACCGACAAACGGCTCTGGCGCGTCAACCGTTGGTGGTGTGTGGTGGCGTCGAAGGGGGCACGGGGTAGACGTACCGGGGCGACCTACGAACCCGAGAGGCAAATCCGCCCGAAGTTTTGCCTTGCTCTCGCTGGTAGGGGGCCCGGCTCAGCGCCCCCTATCGTACAGCCAAATGGTCACCTTTCGATGATGTGCACGACCTTGCGGGTTTGCGGGTCGATCAGCACGGTGCGACCGTCAACTACGACGTACTGATACTTGGTCGGCAATGTGTTTTCGGCAAGTTCGCCCGGCTTGAATATATCCGGTATGATCGCCCCGACTAGCAGTTCAAAGTTGGACGGACGCTCGACTACGACTGGATTGGTTTTCACGTATTCTCGAACTACGGTTTCCTGTTCGGGCGTGATCACGACAGTCTGGGCGGTCGCGAGAGCGGTTCCTGCGAGAAGGATGGTAGCAGCAATCGTGCTTCGAAAAGTCATATCTACCTCCTGGTTTGGCATAATAGCCGCTGGTATAACCGCCGTCGGTCCAAACGGTTCCGCAATTGTCCAGCCCTCCCAGCCCCCGCCATGCCACGAGGTAGGACCTCAGTCTTTCCCTGTCAGCCACTCCTCGGTCACGCCTCCGGGTCGCCCAGCGATCACCGTATGGAAGACCTAAGGACTTGTGGCGGGCTGGCCCTAAGGGGTGCCGGGGTCTTCGAGCCATTTATCCGATCACCCGCTCGGAAATTTCAGGGCTGCAGCCAAGGCGGAGGGTATGTTGATGGGCGCGGCTATGGAACTATGACCGTCACTCCATGTCGGGCACGTCGCCACCAACAAAGAGCGTCGTCGGCTCGCCGTATTCGCCCAGCGACGGGTTGACATCGCGCGACCAAGCAATAACGCCAGCATGTTTCGCCGCCAGACCCTTGGCGGTGCTTATTGCCCGGTCCTCGGTCTGCTGCTCGGCTGGCCCAAAGACAGGCTGAAGGTCGCCGCTCTCGTCGCGGTCGAAGGCAGTGACCACGATGAGCTTAGGAGTCTTCTGCTGGGGGAGGATGTTCTCAGACACGTTGGTTGCCTTTCCGCTGGGCCGGGAGTTGGACAGGAGGCATGGGAAGTCGCTCCGGTTCACTGGGATAAATCGCAGTGGCACCGATCAAAGGCACCATCGACAGTTCCCGCTTTGGAGCTTTCTGTTCGCCCTTTAGGTCTGCGATTTCCTCGTCACGTCTTGCTATTCGACTTTCCAGATTGGCGATACGCTCGGTCAGTAAGTGGCGGCCGACTAGGAAGCCCCCGCCTCCGAAGAGAACTGCAAACGTCGCAAAGACGGCCGGGTTCGCCAGCACCAGCGCCGAGTTGGCTTCTAGGAAAGCGATAAGGTCATGCATCGGGCAACATCGTCCTCGCGTGAGCGCCCACGGCTGTCACCCCAGGACTGGCGGCGTGTCGTCGTAGCTGACATGCACCAAGCCTGGATGCCGGTGCGCGAGAGCGACGATCTGGGTCTCAAGCTCACAGTTGTAAGCCATGAGCGCCTTCACCGTCTCAAGCGGGCTGTCATAGCGAGCGATGAGTTTCTCGGCTTCGGAGTGCAGTTCCGCCTTGGCCTCGGGGTCCAGGTGCATCATGCCCATTGTTGTGGTGCCTCCTATCGCGTTGCCCGGCGCGGTGCCGAGAGTGCGTCAAGCCGCTCCTGAAGGTGGCCGTTGACGACCATTTCCTTGAGCGCCTTCATCACGTCGCCATTGTGGACGGCAACGAACCTGTCAGCGGTGGCCTGTAGGGCAGCCTCTTGGCGGCTGTCGAGCGTCACGATGTGATCCATAGCGATGCCTCCAAACGTTGCATGGGGCACAGTGAACAAAATAGGAACAAAACTGTCAAGAGCGAATTGACCAGAGGAGGAATGAGTTCCTATTTTGGGCCATGCCTGACAATGGTGGAAGACGTACGCGCGGCAGCGAATGGAGGCTCAGCAATGCCCACGAGGTCGGGCAGCTTGTGCGCGTTCAATGCGGGCTCTGCAACGTCAAGCGCTGGTATCAGCCCAGCGACCTGAAGGAAATCTTCGGGGACATTGAGGCCGAGCTGGTGGGGAGCAGAATGAGCTGCGAGCGATGCGGAAAGCACGATTTCATGCATGTCGAGACGCAAAACCCAACAGGTCGGGAGCGGCAGGGCATTCGCGTCAGGCGGCTGGCCGAAATAAGGACAGTGCGGCGGGTGATCTGGAGAGATGAATAGCAAAGGAACCCAACTTTCGACCCAAACCGGTCAGACACGCAGGCGCGGACATGCTTGCCGAGGGCAGCGGAGGCTGACACTGGACCACGGGGTCGACCATAGGCAGGGAGCAGAATTGTGGCTTTGCCGGCGGCTTTGACGGCTTCCTTTGCGGCCTCAAGAGGCTTGCCTGATATTCAGGCGCGGGCTAAGGGGCGCGCTCCGCAACACCTCTGGAAAATCTTCCCATGCGCGTACTGATCCTAGCCGCCACCTCAGCCCTGTTGGCGGTCGGCCCCGTTCACTCCCGCGAACCTGTCGCTCTCGTGGTCAAATCGCTGTTTAAAGAAAATAAGCCGTTCAACCGGCACGCCGAACTGGTCGGGCATCTCAACACCATGATCCTCGCCTGCGGGATCGACAACAAGCGGAGGCGCGATGCTCACAAACAGGCGTTCGAGGCGGCCGAGGCCGAGATTGGATGGGACGCAACGCACGACCAGTTGTACCTCTTGGGAATTCGGTCCGCGAACTATCTCCTCCCCGCTGGCGCGCACGAGCGGTTCTGCGCGGAAGCGGAAAAAGACTGGGGGCCGGACGACCCAAGCATATGGGACAAGCCGCGCGACTGAGCCGGCGGCAAACGCCTTGACGAAGCAAGGACGCCCAGTGCAGGGCTTTTCCTCGTCGCCGGAGAGGCCGCTGTGGTGACGGCACCAACCGCCGACAGTCCGCCAAGCTACACGGTCAAGTCGTCCATCACAGTGCCCGATCTTGCAAGCCCTTCCCCATCTGGTATCCGTCAGACAGGGTTGATTTGGGGCTTCAGATGAGAATGGGTATTTGCGCCGCCGTCGCGGCAATCTTGTCGGCAACTCCTGCCATTGCGGGACCTATCGCGGGCGTTGCCTCGGTCATCGATGGCGACACAATCGAAGTCCACGGCCAGCGCATCCGTTTCAAGGGGATCGACGCGCCGGAAAGTCGCCAACTATGCCTTGATGCCGCCAGCAAGAAATACCGCTGCGGCCAACGGGCTGCGCTTGCCCTGGCTGATTTCCTCGATGCGAACCAGCCAGCGTCGTGCGTTGAGGTCGATCGCGACCGTTATCGCCGCGTCGTCGCCGTCTGCACGGCGGGCGGGCAGGACGTTGCCGATTGGCTTGTCAGGAGCGGTTTTGCGCTTGACTGGCCTCGATATAGCAACGGCGCGTATGCCGGCGCAGAGAAGACCGCACAGGCGGAGAGACGTGGCATGTGGGCCGGAACATTCGCCCGGCCGTGGGAATGGCGCAGGGGCCGCGACACAGCCCCATTAGTCAACGCTGGCGGCCCCTAACGGGCAAGCGGCCATCTAGACTACAAGCTGAACGTGGTTCGCGAGTAGATGACGGTTCGCCGCGGACCGGGCACATGACGTCGACCATGACTTCGCTGCGCAGCTTTCGGTGCTTTGGTCATCGCTTTCTCTTTGTCATGAGTGCGCGGACTTTGACGATCATCGCAGCATTGGACTTCAGCTGAAAGGCACGGATCTTTCGCATGTGTCGATCGGCTACCTCCTTGTAGTAAAGGATCGGCCGCATCGCTCGCTCGTATGCTGCTTCTTGTCCGGCGCACAATTGCTGCGCTTTTCTCGCTAACGAATACGGATCGCCGCGCTGAACTGACAGCTTTGCCGACCACAACTGATTGCATTTAATCAAGGCGCTCTGTTCGGCCTTGTACCTCGGATCGACTGCTGCTCGGGCGTCAGCAGTAAAAATCGTAAGTCCCACTAGTGTGGCGAGTAAGAAACGGTTCATTGCAGCCCCCCAAGATGGGCTACACAAACCGAAATTTCTCTACCTTTCAAGCCCGGCCTGCCGGTAAGCTCTAATGGAGGCGGCGATCGAAAAGATGCGTTCTACGGGGCTAGGGCGTCTCGCTGCGCACAATTGCCAAGATTATTACTGGAGACGGCAGTCAAGAAGGTGTTGACCCGGTGACGCCGCGTCAGTGCGACCACAACAGCGTTGCCTTCGCGCGCGCAGCAGATGCCCTTCGGTCCCACTTGCAAATCAGTCGCAGCTGCTTTAATGGGTTAAATGCAGTCGACGAACTGCGCCCAAAGGCTCGACCGATGCGTCGGGCTTTTTCGTTTCACCCGCCCGGTAAATTGTTGAGTATACGTGCAGCAGGCACTTGTACCGACGTTCGAACTCATCTAATGTGCTAAATGCAGGCGCGAAATTGTGCCTGAACAAAGCCGCTCCCGACCGGGCGGCTTTTTTGTTTCCGAATTCCAATCAACACCGAAGCCGCCCGCCTCTAGCTCGTTAGCGCTGGAGCGCTTTCGCTCGCCCAAAGGAAAGGCAAACCACCATGACCGCCACAGCGACCCTGACCATCAAAGAGGCCGCTCGCCTCGCTGAGGTGCCACACCAGACCGTCTATGGTTGGATCGAGCGTCATCCCTCGATCGTTGCCGAAACCGGCCGGCCGCGTCGTCTCTTCGCACACAAAGTTCTCGAATTCATCCGAGCGCGCGAACTCGTCTTTGGTCGCGAAACAGCCGCCTGAAAAGCCGGAGCAACTATAGACGTTTTCTAGATCCGCGCGCCTGCAAACAGGCTAATGAAATCATGTACTTAGCAAGGGATAATGCGCGGGCGGAAACGGCCGCGCATTATTGTTATTCAGCATGGTCGCGACGTCCTCCAAAACCAGACCGGGAGGATGGACGTCCACCACGATGTTGACGAGGGTTCAGATGCGAATGATTGACGACTTCGCTTACGCGGCCAATTGCAACGTCCACATCACTATGATGCCGCCCACTTCGGGCGATGCCGAAGGCCTACAGTTCTGCGCGAGGGCGCGTTCCGAACTAGCCACCATGCTTAAGCGGCGCGGGGTCGCCTTCCAGGCGTTGACCGTCTTCGAAAAGAAAGCAGGAGTTGACCTACATGGACACATGCTCGCGCGGATCGACCCCGAGCATTTCGACATCCTTGAAAAATGGCGTGCTCGCTACCCCGGTAACATCATAAAAGCCCAGCCCATCTACAAGCGGGCTGGCCTCGTCACCTACCTTCAGAAGCAACGCCAATGGCTTGGACCGCAGATCGAGGCGAACCTACGGAAATGGCGAGGGGCGAACCACCCGAAATACGAGAAGGGGGAGCCGTTTCGTGGCAAGCGCGTGTCACCAACGAAGGCGGCGGCGGCTCTGTTAGCCGAAATCGAGGCGCGGCGGGCGAGCGCATCCGTTCTTCGCGCTAGACGGCAGCGGACGGCGTACACGGCGGCTAATAGCCGGGGGATCGCGGACCTACCAAAGCTGATCCAGCCCGACATAACGGCACGAACAAAAACCGCTTCCAAGCGCGAACAAGGAAGCGGCGAAACGAATTCGTTGTCAAAGCAGTTACAGCCGCAACAATATCAGCAGTCGGCCGAAGAGCCAAGCTCCGAAGGCCGGAATTGAAAGCCGATGCCGGGTACTGACGTCGAAAACTGACAAGAGCCTCGGCCGGCCAAAACCACCTGCAATCATCGCAAGGACTTCACCACCGTCGCCCTTCGGCCGACGGGACGCGTCCGCGCGCGTCAACGCCAAACGGCCGCCCTCAGCGTGCCGACCGGCATCAATCAAAGGAAAAGCTCAATGCAACAGGACGAAGAAACTATAATTTCCGGTACCGAAACTGACAAAAGGGGGACCGGTTCGAAAAGGGCACGTGTGGGCCGGCCGTTCGCGCTCGAAGCCAGTGGCGAAGCGCTTCGGCAGCTTCGCGGCCTCTCTCGCATTCACGCGACGCACGACGAAATGGCGGATTTCTTCGGCATTGCGCATTCCACGTTCCAAGCCTTTCTAAAGCGCTCACCAGAAGCACTCGAAGAAATCGCCCGGGGCCGCGCGGAGGGATGCATCTCGCTTCGACGTCGGCAGTTCGCACTTGCTGAAAAGAACGCTGCCATGGCGATCTTTTTAGGGAAGAACTACCTCGGCCAGGCGGATCGCGTTGAACTCGCCAACAAGGGCGAGATCGCAATCTACATCGATGCCGACGACGCGAGGTTATAGGTCGATGCTCGACACAAATCCCCCAGGCGTCGTTCCTGACGCGCTCGGCGCGCCTCCGGCAGCGTCCCCGCTAACGTCGGGCGTGAAACCGCCCCGACAGTCCCGGCAGCCGGCAAACCGCGAGAAAGTTTGCTCGGTCGACGGATGCGCCAAGTCGGCCCATGCGCGCGGTCTGTGCAGCGCGCACTACCAGCGGCGACGTAGGTACGGCGATCCTCTTAGTGGGGGAACGGCGTACGGCGATCCGGGGCGATACTTCCGTGATGTGGTCCTCGCATACGAAGGCGACACGTGCTTGATTTGGCCTTTCGCGTTGACCGGCCATGGCTACCCTCACTTCCGCCACGAAGGTAAGTGGTGCTACGTCCATAGGCGCGTTTGCGAGCACGTCAACGGACCCGCTCGTACGCCGAAGCATGAGGCTGCCCACTCTTGCGGCAAGGGTCATCTTGGATGCGTCACCAAGCGGCACCTATCTTGGAAAACCCCATCGGGGAATGCGGCCGATCGGGTCGTTCACGGCACCAATCGTGTGAGGCTCACGCCCGCCAAGGTTCACGAGATACGCTCCCTTGACGGCTTGATGTCGCGGAGCGCGATTGCTCGGCACGTCGGCGTTTCGCCTTCGACCGTCCGTGACGTTCTGGGCGGCAAGACGTGGGCGTGGCTCCCTGACGCTCGTACGGCGGTTCCTGCGACTGCACACGTCTAAAATCCCCGCGAACGCGCCCACGGCCTTCTCCGGCCGTTTCCTATGCCACCCTGACCTAGCCGCTCTGTGCGCTGCCTCGCGGCCACGGAGGGCCTACCTTGCTCGCACGGTGACGCTATCCATGCCCGAATTTTCCAGTTCACAAACGCCGGCCGGCATGCCCTCATGGGCGCTTGCGATGGTGCCGGTCAGCATGGCGGTCGCCGCGATGCTTCTCGGCGTGTCGCGGCGCTTCTTGGTCGACGTGATCAAGGAGCATCCGCACTATGAGCCGCGCGGCTCCAAAAAGATATTTTATCCCGAACACATAGCGTCACTAAGAAAGGTATTGGCATGTCCGGAAAGCTCGAACTCAAAGAAAGGGGCGGAATTTGGTACGCCGTTGGAACCTTCGACGGACGACGCATTCGAGAGAGCCTTAAAACTCGCGACCGCGAAGTCGCCGAGCAAAAGCGCGTCAAATTCGAAGCGCGGCTCTGGAAACGTCATATCCATGGCGAGGAAGCGGTAAGGACGTTCGAAGAGGCGTGCGAGCGCTATCTCCTAGCCGGCGGCGAGGGTCGCTTCCTGCCGCCGCTCATGCGCCATTTCAAGGCCCGCGTGCTTGGCTCTATCAAGCCCGGCGAGATCAAAGATGCGGCGCTGAAGCTCTACCCGCGCGCGGCGCCGGCCACACGGAACCGGCAGGCGATCATCCCGGCCAAAGCCGTTATCAACGACGCGGCCGAAGCCGGATGGTGCCCCAAGATCAGCGTCGAGCTATTCAAGGTGGAGAAGAGCCGGAAGCACAAGCCCGTTGACCGGGCTTGGCTCGACGCCTTCATGGCCGAAGCCGACAAGAGCGGTCTGCCGCATCTGTCGGCGATCGTTCTGTTCATGCACCAGACGGCCGCCCGCGTCGCGGAGGCCGTGAGGCTAAGAGGCGAATGCGTCAATCTCGCCGCGCGGATAGCCGTGCTTGAAAAGACGAAGACGGAAGAGGGTTCCCCGCGAGCGCTCACGACGGAGCTAGTCGTCAGAATGGCTGCCTTGGGGATCGAGGATGGCAAGCCGGTGTTCTGGTATACCGACCCGAAGGCGGTAACGCGGCGAATGAAGGCTGTCGCGAAGCGCGCCAATATACCGATGCGGACAAGCCATAGCGCCGGCCGTCATTCATTCGGCACGAATGCTATTGGCAGCGGCGTGACGGTCAAGGAAGCGATGGATGCCGGCGGATGGAAGTCGGCCGCGCTCTTCATCCAAACCTACGTGCATTCCGAGGAAGCCGCCCGCAAGGTCGCGAACGTCTTCGATCGCGCGACCGGACCTCTTGACGCAAATTTGGCACAACATATCACTGTCCGCCGGCTAAGGTTCGGAAAACAAAAGTAAATCGGTCGCCCGGCGCCATCTCTTGGTAAGGGAGAGGTCGAGAGTTCAATCCTCTCTCGCAGCACCAGTTTATCCCATTGAAATCGTCCAACCACTTGACACGCAAGGCTCTCGTGATCGCTGCAGATTCCTTCAACGGAATTGGTTGGCACAAGATCGACAAGCGCAGCCCCTTGACATCGACGTGTATCCATTCCCATACGATGAAGGTGATGTGCGACGAGATTCAGGCTCCCACGGCCAGAACAGGTCATAGCGCCCGGGAATCAGCCATGCGTGCGAACATCCTGGCTGCACAAATCATGCCGGCTGGGATTTTCGCGAGGCCTAGCAAGCCTCGCGCAGGTTCTGCTTCGAACATCGCGCTGAGAGGGAGCGGTTTCTTTTAGAACCTCAACCAATCCGCCATCCCTTCGCGTCTGAAGCCCTACCGGGTTTGACGTCGATCAGCCTCGTACCGCCGAAGGATTTCTACAACGCGATCGCAAGACTTTAGGCATGTCACCGTTTCGCGGTGTCAGCATCCCGCTCGTCGCGTCTGAGGAACTCGCTGGTGACCGTGCCGAGTTGGTTTTCCAGCCAATCTGCCATCGCCTCTTCTTCGCGGAGGTTTTCTTTACACGCTCTTTGGGTCTCGGAGTCGCCGACCTCGCCGGCTGCGGCAATGAGCATTTTGTAGCTGGCGATTTCCATATGTTCGAATGTGTAGCTAGCCAGTGATCCTTTCATCACCTCGTCGCCTGCAAACATGCCGCTGATGTTCTGTCCGAATGCGATTAGCTTACCGCCGGCATCCTTCAGCGTCGAAGATCCGTCGCCAATCCGGTCGAGGCATTGTTCAAGACGTTTTGCCTGTTGCCTCGTTTCTTCGAGATGCATGTTCATCCGGTCGCGAATCTCGGGATAGTTTTCGAGACGCTCGATTTGGCCGCTCAACATGGTCTCGGCTTGTTCTTCCATGGCGTGAGCGTCGCGAAGCCACTGCACCAGACGTTCCTTGGAGTCTGTCATGTCTGTCTCCGTTGGTCAGCATTGTCTTACTGCCATCGCAACGCTGCCACAGACCGTTAGTTCCGATCGCCTGCAAAGCGCAGTCGATACCCGGCGGTGACCACGACATCCCGTCCCGCAGGTCGCTGCCTCCCCGGCCAAAAGCCCCTTGAAGCGCAACATTAGCGTCAGCTAATAGTGCTCTGTGAGCAGTGGGCGTTGCCTGGTAGGCGCCGGCCGGCAGCTTTTGGTCCGCCGTAGGAACAAGCTCCAGAGGTTAGGGCGGTGAGTATCTCAGATCAGAGCGGCCCGAGGACGAATGTGGCCAGTAGGGCAACAAAAAGCACAGCGGTGATCACGGCGCCCCACATGAGGACCCTTCCTGTGCCGCGTTGCTCTTCCTCGCGAGGTATCTCTTTCGCCATAGCAAGCATCCTTTTTGAGAAGTTCGGTGACTCAGCAACGTGTCTTGCGGAGGCTGGTTCCCGGCAGCCATCTTGAACGGATCAGCTTTCGGAGGGGCCTATTGATGCCCTGGTTCATTTGGATATTTCCCTTGGACCCACGCCATGGGCGCGCTGTCGCTAGAAGTCCATGCGAGGGACGCCGGTTATGGCACCGAATTCTTACTGCTAATTTAGCTGGAAGTGATGGAACCTGTTTGCCCCCGCCAAGTTCGTTAGGCAATGGAGGAGATTGCCACCATGAACAGTGTCATTTATCTCATCGGCCTTGTCGTCGTCGTGCTTGCGATCCTCTCCTTCCTCGGATTCCATTAGGAGATACCATGCAGCGCGAAGACGATCAGGGCCGTAAGCCGGCCGATTTCGAAACAGCCAAAAGCGAACTGTCTGAACGGTTCCAGCAGGAAACGCAGACCGCGACAGAGGCGCTACACGACGCTCGCGACGAACTCGCCAGGAAGGCGGGCGACTACGCTGCTGAAGCGAAGCAGGCGTTATTCGACAAGGCCGAGGGAACACAGCGCGACATCAGTTCCAATCTTAAGGCCTTGAGCGGAGCTTTGCGAGCAGCAAGCGAGCATCTGGCCAATAATGATCAACGGACCGCTTCGAAGTTCACCCTCGATGCCGCCGGCTCGCTTGAACGCCTTTCGTCTTCGTTGAAGGACAAGCCATTCGAAGATGTTCTTGGCGAGATGCGGTCTTTCGGCCGCGAAAACTCAGGGGCGCTGATAGCCGGCTCAGTATTGGCAGGCTTGGCGCTGGGGCGGTTTATCAAGAGCACGCCGCCATCTGCTCGGACCGAGACACCGAGTCGATCGCAAACAGACGGGGGTTCAGAAACGGTTTCGAACTCGGATCAGTCCGCTACGCGATCGGCAGAGGCACCTGACACTACGCCGCCCCCCTTCAATCAGCCCAGAGACGACAGGGATTTGGCAGGCGCAAGCCTGGAGCAGAACCCATGAACAACAATCAGGAAAGTCGCGGCCTCGCAACCCTCGTCAGCGATCTGGCACAGCAGGTCACAAGCCTGCTTCAAACCGAAAGTAGGCTGTTGCGGGCCGAAATGTCGGAGAAAATCAGCAAGGCCGGCACAGGCGCCGCCGAGGTTCTGGCCGGCGCCATATGCCTTCTCGCGGCCTTGATGGTGCTTTTGCAAGCACTCGTAATCGCCCTGGCGAGTGCCGGCTTGGGAGCGGGATGGTCCTCGCTGCTGGTCGGGATCGTCGTCGCGGTACTGGGGATCATTCTCTTGCGCTCCGGCACGAAAAGCATGGCTCCTTCCGAGCTAACGCCTGATCGCACACAAGACCAACTCAAGCGCGACGCACGCGTGATCAAGGATCAAGTGAGATGAGCGAAAAATCCGCAGCCGAGCTCGAACGCGATGCCGACATCGCCCGTGCTAAAGTAGCAGACACCGCCGATTCGATCCGCAGCAAGATGACACCGGGTCAATTGATCGACGAATTTACCGGGATGTTCGCCGGTGGCGAGGGATCTGCCATGCTTGGCAATTTCAAGTCGCAAGTCAGGGACAACCCGTTGCCATTGACGTTGATTGGAGCCGGCCTGGCCTGGCTGATGCTGGGCGACGGCACGTCGGCAACCAACTCAGCTGCCGCCGCCTATCGGACAGGCACGGCTCCTGACGCTTTCTCTAACTTGCGCGGCGATGATTTCAGCCAGGGCAACGAAGGGTCCGGAATCGGGGCGATGCTCTCCGATACCACCGGTTCGGTTACATCAGCAGCAAGCGACGCGGCCGAAGCTGCAGCAAACGCTGCAACGGGCGCCAAGGAAAGGATGACAAAAACCGCCGGACAGCTCGGCTCAAGCGCCAGCGAGATAGCGGCTCGGACGCGCCAATCGGCACAAGACCTCTTCGAGCGCGAACCGCTGGCTATCGCCGCAGTCGGCCTTGCGCTGGGCACTGCCATCGGGGTGATGCTGCCCCACACAGCCACAGAGGACGAGCAACTTGGCGCCTACCGCGACAAAATTCGCGACAGTGCGGAGGAGGTTTTCGAAACGGGCCTGGAGCAAGCAAAGCAAGTTGCCGCCGAGGCCTACGAAACGGTCAAGGAAGAGGCCGACCGGCAAGGCTCGGGTGGAGATGCAGGCACCCTAGCAGGCAAGGTCGGCAAAGTTGTGGAATCGACCGCAAACAGAACTGAGGAAGCCATTCGCGATCGTTTGCCGGGGTCGTCGGACGAGTCTTCTACCACCACATAGCGTCGCCACCAGCCTGAATGACGCGCTTGGTCCATACGATGTCATCCGGCACCGTCGCCGGTCGTAACCACACCGGATCGGAAGGGATTGCGGAGGTGGTCTTGAAGTAGCGGCATTCACAATGGCGGCTTTGAACGCGGCGAAGGTCTCCGGCGGCACGTCCTCAGACTGGTAACATTTACCGCTGGCCACGAACCACGCCGAGAGGGTTCTGCGTTCCGGATCGTATTCCGTTTGCGTATCGAGGTGAACGCCATAACGCTCACACCTTGGTTCGGCGCGGGCCTGCTAGGTTTCTCCCCTTTTGGGTCCTATGACGGTAGTTAGAAAATCGCCAGATCGTCCTGAACGCGGGTCTGCAACGACCTAAACTTGCGTCCCGGTCCACCGCGTGAAGGTGGACCGACCCCGCTACCGCGACGTCGAAAGCCGGCGCTTCAAGCAGAGGCGCGCCTATCGGGGATCGCTTCGCCGTCGGCACCTGACCCGATCGTTCCAAGTCGGCCTGGTCCGGTGCCTGAACGACCGCCTGGAAGAGCTCGAACCCATCCCGAAATACGGCTGGTGTGTCGGGCATCGGCCCGCGTAGCGACCGACGCCTAAAGGCCGGCAGACAGGCCGCCGACAAGGTCAACCTGAACCGCGCGTTGGGCAACCAAGTCCGAAACCAAGTTCGCACGATATTTGGAATCAAGATTAGTCGGGTTGCCTCCCCGGCCGTAAGCCTTGAAGCGGAACGTTAGCGCGCGCTGATGGTTTTCTTTCAGCAGTGGTTGGCAATGCGACGTCAGAGGCATCCAATGTTGACCGTCGAAGGAAAATGGATATGGGACAGCTGGTATTGCCGGGATGATCAGGGACTCTGGCATGCCTTCTTTCTGCAGGCCGATCGCTCGCTAGGGAATCCCGAACTGCGACACTGGAATGTCACCTGGGGCCTTGCCACAAGTCCTGACCTGCGCAAATGGACGTATCGGGAACGGTTTTCCGGCCGAGCAAAACTCCGTCTTTTCATGATCTGACGATCTGGACCCGGCTGCGTTGTGCGGAACGACAGGAATTCATGGACCCTCTTCTATACCGGGACATCACGCGCTGAAGAGGGCAAGATACAACGAATCGGACGCGCGAGTAGCGCCGATCTAGTCCATTGGAGAAGGCAGGGCCTTGCGCTCGAGCGCACCGGTGAGAATGCCGAGTATTACGAGGGTTGCGTTCCGCGGCGCTGGAAGGACTGCTCGCTGCGGGATCCTTGGGTGATACGTGACCCCGAGGGCTCTGGCTGGCTGATGTATTTCACGGCCCGATCGCCGATGCCATCGGATACCAATGCCTCTGGTGCAATTGGCGTTGCCCATTCGCACGATCTTGTAAATTGGCAGCTTCAGCCTCCGGTTTATGTCGGATCTTTCGGGGAAATCGAGGTCCCCCAAGTCTTCCAGCGGGGCGACAAATGGTTCTGCCTCTTCTGCACACATTCACAATGTTGGTCGGAAGAATTCAAACGCAACTATCCGGGAGAGCCGGTAGCGGGCATCCACTATCTTGCTGCCGATCATCCCTTGGGGCCATGGAAACCAGCGGACGGTCCATTCCTATACGGCACACCCGACTGCGAGATATATGCCGGGCGCCTTCTTACACATGGTGACCAGGACTATCTACTTGCCTTCATTTCGGGTCCGGAGGAGCGGTTTTCGGGGACAATCTGCGACCCTATTCCAATCCACTTTGACGCGTGCGGAAGATTGGCCTTGGTCGAGCCACGATCTCCAGATCCGCCGACTGATTATAGAGTCTCTGGTCTTTCTTCACGTCGGGCGATCTGAAATTGGCACGAGCGCGACCCGCTTTCCGCAGGCTTGTCTGCGGCGTCGGTCGAATTGGGCTTTGCAGCGTGAACGCGTCTGGCAGAATTCCCTTTTCGACCAAGCTCCAGGTTACGGGAGCTGCTATCGGAAAGTGTGGCCCGGCTCTTGGCGAATACGCACCGACCGCCGTGTTTCCTCGCCCATTTCGGAGATAATCCAGGAAGATCCGCCCTACGCGGGCGGACGGCGCAGCCGCCAACAGGTAGCGATCGGGATACTTGTTGACCAGCTG
Source organism: Mesorhizobium sp. WSM4810 (assembly GCF_055811235.1). Classification (NCBI taxonomy): domain Bacteria; kingdom Pseudomonadati; phylum Pseudomonadota; class Alphaproteobacteria; order Hyphomicrobiales; family Phyllobacteriaceae; genus Mesorhizobium; species Mesorhizobium sp. WSM4810. The sequence goes on from NZ_JBVVQV010000001.1 coordinate 93,539, forward strand.
CTGCGCCAGCCTGCGTGCATACTGCCTGGCCGCATCGTGGGTGATCGCAGCGTTCAGCGGCGCCATCACATGCACGCCTTTGCCGCCAGTCACCTTCGGCCAGCTGTCGAGTCCTGCTGAACGCAGCATATCGCGGAGCGCCAAAGCCGTGCCGGCAACTAGCTCCCATTCGACTCCTTCGCCAGGATCCAGATCTGTTACGAGGTGGTCGGCATGCTCGATATCATCAATGGTGGCGTTCCATGGGTGCAATTCGACAACGCCCATTTCCACCAAGCCAAGAAGCCCATCAAGGTCATCAACCCACAGCCTCACACCTTCGCCACCTTCGCGTTTCTGAACTCGCAGCTGATGCACGGCATCCGGAACTTTGGGCAATCTGCCCTTGTGATAGAACGTGACGCCGTGGGAGTGGCGAACCAGCTTGAGCGGGCGTCGGCCAAGGTGGACGAGCGCCTTCCTCGCTACCTTCGTCCAATATCCGATCAGATCCTCTTTCGAGGGCACGACGGCGTCGGGCAGCAATTGCAGAATGTTTTCCGGCGGCACGCCGAAACTTTCATCGGACGGCGGCCGCTTGCGGCCTAAAGGCGGCGCGCGGGCTGGTGGGCTCAGATCATCGCGCAGCCCCTTGAACACCGCCTCACGCAGCAGTCCGTCATCGGTGATCCCGCTATATTGGATTTCGGCCTCGACTGCTGGGTGCACCCAAGTTGCCTTGGGCTTGTCTATCGGTTCCGAGAGTGGAGATTTCGCCACAATCAGTGGGTCCAATCGTTCGCGCACTTCGCGTGCATCGCGCAGGCTGTAGCCGCTTTGCGCCTTGCCGGCATAGTGGACGCGATTCCCTTCGCGGCGGCCGAGATAAAGCGAGGCAATCCTGCGCGGCTTCGCCCCCAGCTTCTCGACGAAGGCAACGATCGGAAAGTTGTCGCTCTTGATGCATTTGAGCTTGAGCCAACTCTCCTGCCGGCCGGAGCGGTAGCGGGAATCTGCACGCTTCGACACGATCCCCTCCAGGCCCATTTCGCAGGCGTGCTCGAACACTGTCGGGCCGTCGCCCTCATAATGATCGACATAGACCAGCGCCGGCGGCGCGCCTCTCAAGAGACGTTGCAAGGCGCGCTTGCGTTCCAGCAGCGGAGCGTCCCGCAGATTCTTGCCGTTGAGGTGAAGCAGATCGAAAGCGTGGAAGATCAGCTTCGTTGACTCAGCTTTTCCAAGCTCGCGGCGTAGTGCCTGAAAGTTAGGAAGGCCGGTAGCGCCTAATACAGTCGCCTCGCCATCGATGATTGCGAGCTTTGCTTTCAGCTCAGCCGCGGCACCGACAATCGGGCCGTATCGGTCGGTCCAGTCGAAGCCCCTTCGGGTGAAGGCCTGCGCCTTGCCCCGCTGGATGATCAGCTGGGTCCGATAGCCATCGTATTTGATTTCGTGAATCCATCCATCGCCCTTGGGCGGCTTCTCGACCAGCGTGGGCATCTGGAATTCAATAAACGACAGCCGGCCAATGCCAGGCTCGGTAAGCATGCAATTGGACTCCAGACGCTTCGATTTGAATCAATATCCCCGTTTCGAATCGGTTCCGAAAAACAAAGTGAGGTCCGGCAGTGCTGGCATTCTCCCGTGTGAACAGAACTTGATCCCGCAGGCCCGCGGCAACGAAATCGGTTTGCCGGCGTTGCAATTGATTCGAAGCTCACAGGAGAACGCCATGGGCGATGACATGAGCGAGCGAGATTTCCGCGACCGCGTATCCGCCGGTGACGACTACGAGATCGAGTATTTTACCCAGCAGAACGGTGTCTCGGCAGACCAAGTCCGCCAACTTATCAAAAGCCACGGCAACAACCGGGCCGCTCTGACAGAACCCGCGAGGCGCTGCGTGAGCGGAAATGAGAAACAGCGAGGCCAGCCAGCTACAGGGTAAAGTTCACGACCGGCCGATCAGCCCGGGGCGGAGCATCTCGAGCGCTGTCCTATCCGCCGGCAAGATTTCGATTAGCGCGATCTTGGGCCAGGCACTTCATCACTACGAGCCAGAGCATGAGCTTCTGTCCTATGAAGATGCGTAGGAATTCTTGCACATGGCAAACCACCCAGTTCGGGGCACCATCACACACATTGGCACGCTGACGTCGCGGCCCGCAGGCGTTTTTGATTTTCCTGGCCTATGCCGGGCTTTGGCTTGTCTATGACGCACGCAGCCTCGATTGGCATTCGATTGCGACGCTAGCGACACGGGCCATGACGCTTTTCATCCAGCGCGCCGAACATCCCGATACTCAGGCCCTTCACGCCAAGACGGACGAACTGCTTTGCGCCGTCGGCAAGGCTGATAGCGAGACGGTCAAGTTCGACAAAGAGGAACCTGAAGAGATTGAAAGAGAACGAGAGCGAAAGCAGCAATGAGATTGACCGATAACGAGACCCGGCATTGCCGCGCGAAACCGTTGCAGCCCCAATGCGTTGGGTTGGGCCGCAAGTTACCGGATGAGCCGACAGACCATTGCCTACGAGAGAGGGCAGGCAATGGTCTGTTGGATCAGACCGACTTCCAGATTTAGTGTCCTGCTATACCTTTCGGCACCGCGGGCTGTGCTCCCAGTCGCTTAGGTCACTCGATGACTTTGATGATCTTGCGTGTGCCTGGATCAACGACAACGGTCCGGTTGTCGACCATCACGTAACTGTATTTGGTGTCAGGAACTTCATGAAGCTCGACCGTCTCGGGCAGCGTTGAGCCGATATTGAGCTCTATCCCAGGGACCTTCACCGATGCGAGCGGCTGCTTCTTCACATATTCCCTGATGACGGTCTCCTGTTCAGGCTCGATGACTACGTCCTGAGCGGCAGCAGCGCCGATACCTGCCAGCAGCAGAAATCCCGCGGCTGCAGTGGAAAGTCGCATTTTCATATTGCCTCCTATGTGAGTCCTGTCGCGCCGAACAGCATCGTCACGCGCGATACTCACCGAACCCGCGGCAGCTGCAAAAGTTCCTTTGGCTGGGAGCTTCGGGCCGATCTCAGACAGGACCCAAGTCTCACTGTTCGCGCAACAGACTGGACATCGCACCATCCGGAACCGCGGCTGCCCCTAGTCGTTGCTCACTGTGAGTTCACTGGAAGAGCCCATGGAAAATAGCGTCGACCAAGCCCGCTGGTTACTCGCTCCGGTCTTCGCCGTCTCCATCGCGTTCCTTGGCAATTGGAATGTCGTTAGCTAGGGAATGCGCAGCAAGAGACCACCGCCATTCCTCGATTTGCGGGTGGTCCTGACCACGTCCGCCTAGGCGAGGCCTGTCAGCGGTTCCAAGGTGGCGAGGGCGGGCATCACCTCACATCAGATCTTCAGCAACCCCGTCGAATTTCTTGAGGCCTTCGCTTGGGGGCTTCTGCTTATGAAGTCCCTGTTCCGTTACAGCCGCCTCGAAGGCGGCGAACGCAGCTTGGTGACTGCAATGTCCGGCCAGGCATTCCTCGATCATTCGGATTGCTTCAAGCCGGGACGGCTTGTCCATGAATGGCCATGGTTGCTGAAGCGCTTTCGCAGCGTCGGTTATCGACGCGACCACCATCGGCCTGTGATTCAGGTAGATTGTAATCGGGACAAACGCCGTCATTTTCGTCGCTCCCCAGGAGTGAAGGCGGTTAAACGCGAAGACATGGCGGTGGTTGCATCGTCGTGAATTCAGGGCGCCGCTGCCCGACGCGAACGGCTATGCAGGCCTTAACCGCCGCCAAGATCCAGGACGTCGATGCGGTCGAGCAAAGGCGCGAGGCGCCGTTTCGTGGCAGCATGCCCACGTTTCGATAATTGCATGCGTGTAACGCGGCCGACCGCGGAGGGATGGACGTCGAACAGGCGGGTCGGCCTCGGACGCGCTCGCTGGCATTGGTCACTCTTCGCCTGTCTTCGTATTCGCTCAGCTGAGTTCTTGGGCTAGTCCGATGAGGAGCCCTTCAGGCCCACGGATGTAGCAGAGCCGATACGCGTCTTTATACTGGACTACTTCGCCTTCGAGCTGCGCGCCGCGCGTGCGGAGTCTTTCAAGCGTCTCGTCGATGTCGTCCACGGCGAACATGACGCGGAGGTAGCCGAAGGCGTTGACCGGGGCGTTCCGGTGATCTGCGACGACAGGCGGCGTGAGGAAGCGGGAGAGCTCGAGCCGGCTGTGGCCGTCCGGTGTGCGCACATGTGGACGTGCGGTCGTGTCCACATGTCTACAATTCTGCGGCCCCAAGGGGCTAAGGACAGGCATCACGAAACGGATGTGGTGAGAACGCCACATGCAGCAACCGAACAACCCGCCGTACATCGTGCCGATGCGGAGGCGAGCATGAGCGCGGCCCTACTGATGCCGCACGAGCCGGTCCATGGGTGCGTTTGCTTCGGCCAAACTAGCCAGCGCTTGCTCGACTTTTTGAGCCGAGGCGTCAGTGCGCTTGATGTGCCGTATCATTTGCTGCCTCAACCGAGCGAGCCTTTCCGCGCGATATACATCGCCGTATCTCGCAGTTTCAAGGTGGAGGGTCGCGAGCCTCATGGGCGACGATTCCGATTATCTAGCAGTAGAAATTCGCGAATCCGCCTTTCGTTCCGATGTCCGACCTTACCCTCGCAAAAGCTGGCCGGACGGCCGCGACGAATGAGCCGCATCTCTGCCAAAAGAGAGATCGTCCGCTGATGCTGCTCAGTCGACCGCGGGTCCAACTAGACGGTAGCGGAAGTGATTTCGGATGTGGCCGTTGAAGAAGCGGCCCTTGGCGAAGGCGGCTTGGAACTCGGCGAAGGTCTCCGGCGGCACGTCCTCAAACTGGTAGCATTTACCGCTGGCCACGAGCCACACCGAGAGGACTTTGCGCTCCGGATCGTATTCCGTTTTGTGTATCGAGGTCGACGGCATGACGTGACTACTCCAATCAGGGAGAGAGTCCATCTGAAGTTGCCCGCGCCCACGGAGGGGAAGGACGCGGGCCGATCGGGAGGGGACACCGATCTCGCAGCACAGAAGATGCTGCAGTAGGCGAACGTCCTGCCCATGCCGGTGTTCCATAGGAAACAAAAAAACCCGCCGCACAGGAGAGCGACGGGGCGATCAAGCGGTCACCGAGCGCGGGTGGGTCGGGATTTGCCCGGTTCGCGGATCGTGGAAAAATCCTACGCGCGCCGGCTGCGGCGCGTCTTCCAACCGCCGGTTGGCGCGGTTGCTTGTTTGACAGACGCGCGCCTATGATGACTCCTTAAAGCGCCGATCGAGCCTTTTGCCGAGCGGCTCGTTGTGCGGAAAGGAACGCTATGGCCGAGCAGGAGCAGTGGCAGCTGCAAGGCAGCGCCGCGGAACTCTACGAGCGCTACCTGGTCCCGGCGATCACAACCCTGTGGGCTGCCGACCTGGTGGATCGTGCTGCGCCTCAATCTGGTGAGCGGGTTCTGGACGTAGCTTGCGGCACCGGCGTGGTAGCACGCTTGGCGGCCGAGCGTATGGGAAGTGGGCAGGTCGTCGGCCTCGACATCAACACGGGCATGCTTGCCGTTGCTCGATCCCTCCCGACGGGCGCTGGACCGCGTATCGACTGGCACGAGGGAAGCGCGCTCGAAATGCCGTTCCCTGACGCCACCTTTGATCTGGTTCTTTGCCAGCTCGGACTGCAGTTTTTCCCGGACCGATCGAGTGCGCTACGTGAGATGTTCCGGGTGCTGGTGCCTGACGGCCGACTGGCCTTAAGCGTTTTCAGCGCTATTGAGCGCACTCCTGCGGCAAAGGCGCTGGTGGACGCCTTGGATCGACACCTCGGTGCAGGCGCTTCGGCAACGAAACGGTCCGAGCATTCACTCGCCGATGCGGACGAGCTTTACCAATTGGTGGCCGGGGCGGGATTTCGTCAGGTGACCATCCACACGACGACACAGAACATCCGATTCCCCTCGTCAAAGGAATATGTGCGACTACAGCTGGCAGCGACTCCGCAGGCAGGGCTGGTCAGCGGAATGGATGCCGGACACCGCGACGCTATCATCGCAGCGATTATGGGTGATGTAAGTTCTTCGCTGGCAATCTATTCAATTGGAGGGGAGCTGATGTTCCCCCAAGAGGCTCACGTCGTGCTCGCACGCAAATAGCGCAGCTGATTCTGCGGCATCCGGTGTTCAATAGCGCCCACGGAAGTGAGCCTAATTAGAGGAGGAGCGTAGCAGCCCCTCCTCCTTGGCAGCAACCTCGAAGGCCTTCCTCACGTCGTCGGGCGTGCGCTCGCCTTCAATGAGGCCATACAGACATCGACCGCCGCCTTCCACTTAGATCCCCGCTTGGTCCACTTCATGAGTTCTATAGCGGCACCCTCGACATTGGTGCAGACGAAGGTGAGCCCAGGTTGGTCGGTTTCGATAAAGACCGGAGGGTGAATCCAATGGATGGCCATGATACCTCCTACTCAGGCGAGAGATACATCTCCGCCTCCTTAGCGGCAGCCACGAAAGCCTTTCGGATCACGTGAGGGTCAATCGGATCGCCCTCCAGTGCTGACAGGCAGAGGGTCCACGCCTTGTGCCAGTGAGGTCCTCTCCGGGGCCACGTCTTGAGCTGCTCAAGGGCTGCCCTCGCATTGTTGCAGCCATGCCTGGCACCGTCCGTTTCAGACTTCACGAACACTGGAGGGACGAACCAAAGGGTTGCCATGATACCTCCTACTCAGGCGAGAGATATACGGTCGCCTCCTTGGCCGCCGCCTCAAAGGCTTCACGGACTCTTGGGGGGACACTGCCCTCGAACGCGTCAACGCATAATTGGACCGCTTTCGTCCACCTCGGCCCCTTTGTGTCCCACGCCATGAGTTCCTCGGCGGCTCCCTCGACGTGGCTGACCCCATGGCGAGTGGCCGGACGCTTCGCCTTCACGTAGACCGGGGGAGAGAACCAGAGGAGTAGATTAGGGGATGCTCACATGTTTGGTAGAGGCGGATCACAGCGGCGGCTCGGTCGATATCTCTGGCCGGCCTCATTTCCGGTGAAGCCGTCGCTTACCGCCCCATTTTCGAGGCCGACAGAAGTTCTTCCTCGTCCACCACTCCGGCGCCAGTTCGGACCGCTCGGTTACCCTCCCGAAATGCCTTTCAACAAAGTCTTTGAAATCGTTCTCGCCAAGTTGCAGTTGAGGAGATCCGAACTTAGGCGTTTTGCGGTTTACGCGAACGGTCGTCGGCCTACGGAACAAAGCGCGAAACTGCACGCCTTGGAGCGAAGAAACGTCAGCTTTGGGGCCAAAGACATGATCGCTTACGATGCCAGCTTCGCCTTTTGTGCGGATCGCTTCGGCGGCTTCTTTTTGCTGAGCGCCAGCAGACTCGCGGACAGTTGCCCACGATGGATTTTATCTTATCGTTTGCCACCGCCCACCTCCATCTATCTTGCGGCAGCTAGGCGGCAACGCGAATGTCGACTTCCACCGTGCGTCCTAGCGCGGAGAAGGCCGCTTCCAACTGTTCAAGTCTGGATCTGTGATCAAGCCTGAACAGGCGGTCGACAGACTCCCTCTTCCAATCCAATCGCCTGGCCAATTCAGCTCGCGTTATATCCGAATCCCTGAGCGACCAATAAAGATTCAGCTTCAGCCAAGTCAGTGCCGGTAAATCGATGACCAAACCCGGTTGGCCATCTGGGCGAGGGACGTCCTCACCATCGTCGATCATACTTGCCAGTGCGGTCTCTATGGCATCAACTGCGTGCTGGCGCACACCCTGCTCATCCTCTGCGAACGTCACCACAATTGGCAATTGCGGGCATGTAATGAGCAGCGTTCCGTTGTCGTCCGGTTCCACGTTGATGCGATATCCAGCCATCACTTCAATCCCAACTACTTTTTGACTGCATTGACCAGGCCTGTTCCGAGTTCCTTGCCAGCGTCATGCATTGGCAATTCCGACTTGCGATCACCACGGCGGATGATCAGGTGGCCGGAGCCGCCCTTCTTGCTTTCGAAGGTGCAACCCTGCGCAGCGAGCCATTTCTTAAGTTCCTTGCTGTTCACGCATATAAGGAACTCCACACAAATGTTGAAGTCAACATAAATGTGGAATATCCTAGGCGTGGGCGCCGGTAACCTGCGCAATGGGGCCCTCAGAAGCCCTCCCTTTACCAAGGGCAAGGGAGAGGTCGAGAGTTCAATCCTAGCCGGCGCGCAAAGATGCGCAACGGGGATCGACCGCCGCCACCTTGTCTCAGTTTGAAGTTCGGCCGCGGGTGGCGAAGGTTTTGCCAATCGCGTGTTTGCAGCGTATGCTTTGATATCGGCCGCCAGTGCTGCGGATGCAGCCGACAGTAAGAGGGTACGTGCTCTTGCCCGTCAGGGAGAGAGACGTGTCCCTTCCTCGCAATCATCTGTTGAAAGCCCTCTCCCCAGAGGATTTCGCGCTGCTGCTGCCGTCAATGCATCATGTCCAACTGGACCTCAAAGCCCAGCTGGAGGTGCCGCATCAGCCGATCGGGCATGTGTATTTTCCAGAGGCGGGTATCGCTTCGGTGGTCGCCACCATGACTGGAGGGCGGCAGAGTGAAGTCGGGATCATTGGCTATGATGGCATGACAGGCGTTGCCGTCATTCTCGGCCAGGACAGCTCTCCCAACGAAACCTACATCCAGGTCGCAGGCAGCGGCTGGTGCCTGCCGGTTGAGAACCTTCGGTCTGAGGTGGCAAAGAGCCAGTCGCTTGGCGCGTCGCTGCTTGCCTATGCCCACGCCTTCCTCGTCCAGTCGTCGCGAACGGCACTGGTCAATGGCCATTCCAAGATCGAGGAACGGTTGGCCCGCTGGTTGCTGATGGTCCACGACCGAACCGAGGGCAACAAGATCCAGCTGACGCATGAATTTCTGGCGACCATGCTCGGCTCTCGGCGCCCCGGCGTTACCACCGCCCTGCAAATGCTGGAATATCGGGGGCTGGTTCACGCCAGGCGCGGCGAGATCACGATCGTCGACCGTTCCGGAATGATAAAGCTCACACATGGCGCCTATGGCGACGAGGAGCAGCGTCACTTCGGCTGATGCATGTCGCGCACAAGCATGCCCCTCGGGGACTGACCCAGGGCCTGACCCAAGGGCGTGCAGCGGTTTTCCGATTACCACATGCATGAAAACAACATCCTAAAGCGCGTCGCATGAGGCCGGTCAAACGCGACGTGCTCTGCCTGATTGTCCGAAATCAGACATATGCTTGAAGGCCGCAGCATGTTAGACGAAAGTCGTAGTGTTGGCAGGGAGGAACTGTTGATGAGCCACACTTTTCACACAGTCACGGTTGAAGGCGCGGCGGAGGCCTATGTCCTTTCCAGAGGCAAGGCTCGGTATCTCTCGATCGCGCAGGCGATCCGCGCCATTCGAACACTCATGCCGGCTTGCAAGGCCACCAACCACGAGTTGGAGGAGATGCTGGCGGCAGCATGCGTCGTGCACGGCGTGCCCGTCGCTTTCGACGCCACAACAGCCGATAGCCCAGAACCACGGCTCCATTCTTAGGCCGGAAATGTCCGCGCCGCTGCAGAAGCCAAATTCATTGGATGTCCGGCAAGCGATTGTCGGCTACCTGATCGATCACGTTGACAATCCGAGCGTTTCGATCTTCGAGGTGACCATCGCCGTGAGGGAGATGTTTCCACACTGCGAACTCACGGATTGGCAAATTGGCGATCTCATTGCGCGAAGCGCCATCGACGCGGGATTTGTGGTCGATTTCGATGCGGTCCCCTAGACGCGTCTGGGTAGCAGCATAGTGGCGTTCCGCATTCGCCTCGATCTCGCCGCGGACCAGGCTGGTAGCGCACATCGTTCCGGGGTCGCAGGTTTCCCGAGCGGACTTGCGCGTCGCCGGCCTGTCGAGCGCGGCCGATTCTGGATCAATCCTGAGCGGGAGCCTGCTATAATCCCGTATGGCCGCTCGCATAGTGGTTATCCTGGCGCTGCTTTCCGCCTTCGCCTACGGCTTCGCAAAACTCGTGGAACGTTATGGCGACGCTGGCGACAAGCCGACTGCGTGTGAAAAATGGCCACAGCCTGATTGTCCAGTCCCAAACGCGCCGCCCCAAGAAGAAACCAGGCCTTGAGCGGGCGTTGGCGGGCGCCGCCAAACATCGGCGTCGATAGGCCGTGGCAGCCGGTTCGCGCACAGCCGGTGGAACAAGAATTGCTCAGCATCGTTGAGATAACTAGGCAACCCGTCGCGGCAGCATCAAGCACCGCAGCTGAAGGTTGCTTGGAGGCTATTATGGGAAAGCAACTTACATTGGCTGCGGCAGGCACGCTTCTGCTCGTCGGTGTCAGCGCCGCTGCCGCTCAGGACGTCATTATTCAACCCGAGCATGACACCGTGATCCGCGAATACGTGAAAAAGAAACCGGTGGCATCACTCAGCCTTCCTGGCGTTGAACTCAACATCGGCACAGCTTTGCCCGAAACAGTCGAGCTTTACGAGGTGCCGGACGTTCAGTACCGCTACGTCGTCATCGATGGCCGAACTGTCCTGGTCGATCCAGGTACCCGCAAGATTGTGAAGGTCTACGACTGACGTGACCCCACGCTGAAGCCCGTCGTGCCGAAAGGCGCGGCGGGCTGGCGCCTTCCCGATATGCCGATGGCAGAGATAGAAGGTGCAATATCGCGCTGGAACAGTCATGCAACGGCGTGAATTGCGAAATGCGTAAAATCCCGACAGACACCGGCGAGCAAACTCCCGCGAACAGTTCCGAATATATTGGAAGATGCTGATTTTTATCGATGCTGGTGATTGCCGGCTTCCCTCACCACCTTGACCTCCACCGTCATGCCGAGAAAGCTCGACGCGCTGCCGCAGTAGCTTCCCGAAAGTGGGATGGCTTGCCCGGGATGCCTGGCCACAGCCACCCGGATCAGATCCCGGTTGCCGACAATACCGTTGGTGGGATCGAACTCGACCCAACCCGCGCCGGGCAAATAGACCTGGCACCAGGCATGCGTCGACCCGCCGCCGACGACAGAACCGCTGTCGCGGTTCGGCACATAGACATAACCGGTCACAAACCGGGCGGCAAAACCGAGCGAACGAACCGCTTCCATCATGAACAGCGCAAAGTCTCGGCATGTGCCTCGACGCAGGTGCAAGGTCATCAGAGGCGGTTGCGTCCCTGATTCAGTTCGACGCGAATAAACAAAGCTCTCGTGGATGGCGTAGCAAAGCGTCATCAGCAATTTGCCGGTCTCGGTGCGCCCTTTGGCGCTCACGAACTGTCGTGCCCATTTGCCGATCTCGTCGCCATCATCGAGGTGATGGCGCTCGATGGTTTGGCTGAGGTCGGTTGCCTCGTCGGGATCATAGGAAAATGGATAGCTGAGTGCTGTGTCATCGATACGGAAATCGGGCGCATGCTGCGGCGTGTGATCGAGCCGAATGTCTGTCACGAAACGCAGTTCGTCGCCCGAGCCGTTGAAATCGATTACGGCAACGCAGTTTCCGAAAACGTCGTGGATCCAGCCAATCTCTTTCGGCTCGGGGTCGACTAACAGGGCGTGATCCAGAAGTCGCTGATCGAAACTGTCGCGCGGCCTGAACATCAGCCGGTGCTCGCCGAATGTCACCGGCTGCGTATAGCGATAGACGGTCGTGTGCTTGACTGAAAAGATCGGCATTGGCTTGCGTCGACCACCTGCGATATCAGCGCCATCATATAAACTTTTTTGATGTGCAGCGGACAAAATGGGGCTGCCCCTCAAGACGGCCGTATCAGGCGGACTGATGAACAGATCGGCGCGGCTAGCGCCGAATTGATCATCCATGCTGGCCCGCTGTTCTTGGTTCTGTCGGCAGCATGGCCGCGAAAAAAGCAGCGGACTTGCGCCGCAGGCCTTTTGCAATCTCTAATTGGTAGACTCTCTCAAGACCGGGGAAGTTAATCCTTGCGCCGCGGAGGGGCCAAGGCGAGGAACGTCGCAAACGGGAGGAAGCAATGAATGAAGACTACGAACTGGCCATAGACCACGACAAGCCTTACGAAATAACTGCTTTCGCTAAAAAGCACGGCCTTACGACAAGGGCTGCCGAGCTGATCCTTTTCGCCTATAGCCCGTCCCGAGCGGCGTGCGATACTGCCGCAACGGCTTTCCTCACCGCCGTCGCCGTGCAAGCCAAGAGACAATCGGCGCGCTAGCCGATCGTGACATCGGGGCGTCGCGGCGATCGTATTTTGATGCTGGCAGGACAGAGGGGGGCGCCTCCCTCCGCCATCAACGGTTCTGCACCGTCGTGACGCTCTGAGGTAACGGCATGGATCCTAGGGGCTGCGCCGCGTCGCTTCGCTCCTTGCTTCGCCCTAGCTAGGACGACGAAGGCGCGCCGATCGACGGCGCAGCCTGGATATTGAAGACTCAGGTGAGGCTTCTGGACCAGTCGTCTACCTGGCGCTCTGCCTCTTCCTTGGCGATTCCATACCGCTCCTGAATGCGTCCTGCGAGTTGGTCACGATTGCCCTCGATGCGATCAAGGTCATCGTCGGTAAGGTCGCCCCATTGCTCCTTGGCCTGGCCTTTGAACTGCATCCATTTTCCCTTGATTTGATCCCAGTTCATGAATTCCTCCTTTGTTGTCTAGAGGAAATGCAACTGGACACCACATGTTCCCAAACAGCGGATCGCCATGACGATTATTGCCGATGACGATTGTCATTGGCGACGCGGCAAACACGCCGCCGGCCGGAGCCAGCGGGGCGAATTGGAGCAGGACGGGAACGATCCGCGTCTTGAAATCACACTCGCCGGAAAGGTCCCTCAGCCGGATCAGCTGGCGCGCGCCAAGGCTATCGATATGACGTTGTCTGCATCCGCCCCCGGCAGATCGAACAGCATCGGAAGTTGGCGGGTCATGGCCATTTCAACGATCAACTCTTCGATGGAAGCTGTCGGCAGATCGGTCTCGAGACTATTCGAGATCATCGAGGCAAGCTTGTGGACTGGCACTGGTGCCGACTTCGCACGGTCGTCGAGCAACCTGCTGATTTCGATTACAACGTCTGCGTCAATGCTCTTTGGCAATTCGCGCATGGCTTTTCCTCCCTGCCCATATCATGCGCGTGCCTGAGGGCTGAGTCTCGAAAAATCGACGTATGGACTTAACCAGATACGTGCTTCGACCCGATTGCTTTGGCCGGGCGCTCGGGCCTGCGGCGAAAAAGCGAACTGCATTGGTGTCGCATGCGGCAACGAATTCGCCCGTTTTGCGTTGGCCAATCGTACATCGTGAGCAAACGTGACCAAAGGAGAGTAAGCATGACAGCCGACGCGGCGAAGCTCTATCCCCGCCACCGGGATCGGATCTCCGGCAGCGAAGCTTATATGGTAAGGCATTTTGCCCGACAGAACGGCATCACCCCAGCGCAAGTCCATCAGTTGATCAAGAGATATGGAAGCAACCGCGCCAGGCTGGTGGCTGCGGCGAAGGAGCTTCGCGCGTCGCTCCGACCGGATGTCCCCAAGGCCATGCTCGCCTCGGGGCGCCGCGCCGGGCGTCTCAGCGCCAGTGTTGATGCTGGAAATGGCTTAGGGACGCAGTGAGCGGACTGCGGAAAACAATCTAGCCGACGACTTCGTTTTAGACTTTTCGATCCTGGCCGCCGTCGCCGGCTTCTGTTTGCGATTTACTTGCTTCAATGGTCGCCTCCAGGTCGGACCGGCTGCCATATCGAACCGAGTAGGCTCGTGTAAATTCGGCGCCCAACAGAAAGATCTCGGACGAATAGAAGACCCACAGCAGCACGACGAGCAGTGCACCGGCTGCCCCGTATGACGAAGCGATGGCGCTGGTCCCGATATACCAGCCGATCAGTGACTTGCCGATCGTGAAGAGAAACGCCGTCGCTACGGCGCCGACGCCAACGTCGCGCCATTGCAGCGCGCGGTCGGGCAGTATCTTGTAGATTGCCGCAAACAACAGGGCGATCATGGCAAACGACACGATCCCGTTGATTGCGCTCAGGATGAGGGTGCCAAAGGGCAGATATGCGTTGATGATATCGCCAAGCGCCGAAATTGCAGCGCTTACGACGAGGGATACCAGCAGCAGAAAGCCAAGCGCCGCGACGAGACCCAGGCTGGCAGCGCGCGCCCGAACGAGCCGTGAAATCGATGTGCCAACCGGTTTGACTTTCCAGATCTCGTTCAGGGCAACCTGCATTTCGCCGAAGACGCCGGATGCGGCAACCAACAGCGTGACGAGCCCCAAAATGCTGGCAAGAGTTCCCGCCTCTTTTTGTGACGCGTTCTCGATTGTCGCTTGCAAAAGCTCGGCGCTCTGCGGACCCATCAGGCCCGCCAGCTGGGCCGAAAGCGCCAGTTGTGCGGCATCGTTTCCGAAGGCCATGCCTGCGATGGCGACAACGATGAGCAGGATCGGCGCAAGCGAGGTCGTGGCATAAAACGCCATCGCTGCGCCGTGGCTCAAGGCATTGTCATTGATGAAGCCGACAATGCTCTCCTTAAGGAGCGTCCAGCCCTCTTTCGCCACATCCCACATGTTTGCCTCGCCTGCTTCTCAAGCAAATAGAGGCAGTGCCGCGGCGGACCAGACCGTGGCAGGTCGCAAACCTCTATAGGATTGGGAGCTGGAGGTCGCTCGGCAGCGACCGCTCACAGTCCCTTTCAGGATCAGTCGAAGAACCAAATCCTCTGTGCAGAGCAATCAGGTGACGGATCCCGGCTTGTTTGGCGCGACCTGCCCCGCGGCTCTTCTTGTGAGACCATCCTGCGTCGGGAAGGCCGCGAATGCCGCGATGGCCAGATAGACCGGAATCCCCAATTCGAGGATTTCCTCGAACACTGTCGAGGTATCGTTCCGGGCAAGATGGATGCCGAGAAATGTGAGATTTGACGGCGCCCCGTCGATGACCTTCGAAAGGACGGCGCAACCGATAGCGGCGGCAATGGCAACGGCAGTCGCCTCGCCGTGGCGAAGCCCGTGCACAAAGCTACGGAGGCCGTCTTTGAGGAGAAAATAGAAGGCAACGGCGAGGGCGATAACGACCGTCGCGCCGATCAGCTTTTCCAACAGCGGAACGTCAGGCGAAATGTAGAGGGTGGTCTTGGTGATGTTGTGGGTGGTGAAATGCGCATGGAAATCCAGCTCGCGCAGGCACATCGCGATCGAGATGGCAACGAGATACCAGCGCTTGAGCAGCTCCCGATAGGACATTTCCCGCACAAGCGTCGCCACGACGATCAGGTAACCGGCGGCCGAGAAGACTTCGATGGGACCGCCCTCGCTGAGGTAGAACTTCCGTATGTCTTCGGGAAGAAAGGCGAGCGGCAGGGCGATGAGAAAGACGAGCACCAGCAGCGCAAGGCCCATTTGAATGAAATAATGGTCCTTGCCGTAACCGGTCTTTCTTTCGCTCCATGCCATGTCTGTCTCGCCCATGTCTGTCGCACCGACTCTCTATTGATCGTGATTTCACTCAATTTGAAAGATTGGGCCTTTGTCAAGTTGCCGCTCCGCATGCCGCGCCCGATGCCCGGCCGCTTGCCGGCGCTCTGATGGCATGACTGCGCAAGCGTGACGAGCCTGGTCCGGCCTAGCGCGGTGATGGCTGTCCTGTCCAGAAACGTGCCTTTGTAGCGACGACGACCCGTTCGCTCACGCCACCGATCGCCGCCATCGACCCTGCGGCGGTGTTAATCGATCGACACCCCACCGCCTGTTGCGTAGAGGCGCTGTTGGACGCTCTCACGATCCAACCAACGGAACTGTGACAGTTGTCGCATAATTGATCGGATATTGGTCGAAGTACGGGAACTCGATCACGAAAGCATATCTGGCCGTGAGATGCGCCATGCGGAAGCCGCCGCTGGGAGGGTCGATTGCTATCGTCACATCGACATCTTTCAATCCCAAACCCAGCAATTTTTCTGTGGCTATGGCCTCTATTTCGGCCTCGGTCAGCGAGTTCTTCAAATGCAGCGCACGTGAGGACGTTTCCAGCGTATAGCGAACGCTGGACATGGCATTCAGAGCCCAGCCGAATGCGAAGATACCGAACAAAAGCATTATCAGAAAAGGTGCGATCAGCGCGAATTCCAGCCCAGTCCCGCCTGATGCATCACGGCTGAACGCTCTCGCGATCCGCTTAGCGGACACGGATCACCTCTTGATGGCCGATCTCGCGAGAAAGAGAAAACGCGCCAAAAATGAAGGGCGGGGACCAGGTCGCCGTCGCTTTTATTTCCACGAAGACCGAGGGAGCTTTCGTCCCCCCGTTGCACAGGCTCGATGCATCGACCACGGTGCTTCCGCACATGTATTTCCGGCCCAGTGTAACCTGTGCGCCTTCGGGATGGTTTTCCCAACTTGAAAGGGCGACGGCTTGGGTGGCCGCGTCGTCGGTTGCTCCCTCCATCACAAGATTTGCCGCCGTCTTGACGCTTGCGCGCATCGACAGCGAGCTTGATACGAAAGACCAGCCGTCAATGATGCCGAAAAGCACCAGGCAAAGGATCGGCACAATCAGGGCAAACTCCACCGCAGCAACACCCGAATCGTTCCGGAAAATCCGACCTGACCGCCGTTCCATGACGATTACTCGACAAGGTGAACGGATTGCGCGGCTGGGATCTCTCGCATTCCGAGGCTCGTGCAGTCCTGCTTGATGCTTGTAGCGCCGGACCACTCGATCGTATCGGCGACGACCTGTGTGCAACCACCTTGGCCCGAGAAATTGCCGAGATATTTAACCGCCTGCGTTGGAAAATACAGAACACCGGTCAAAAGCGAATCCGCCGTGCCATTAAACGTGTTCGATCCCGCCAGGTTTGCTCTGTCGCCGTAAAACAGCACACCCGAATAGGTGCCTGACGTCGGTGCGCTAAGCTTGACGGTGGCCGTGCCGTTCATGCTGACGCCGGAGCTGCCGGCCAGATAGATGATGACTCCGTCGCCGGAAATATTTGCGTTCGCGCCTGCTTTGAAATCGCCCCCCTCAACGACATATACCCCAGGCGAGAGCGTTACACTGCCGCTCAAGCTGAGCCCCTTGCAGTATCTTCCAGGTTGCAAGGTCGACTGATTGTCGTTTTGACAAGGATTCGTGGCTGG
This sequence comes from Mesorhizobium sp. WSM4810, assembly GCF_055811235.1. Classification (NCBI taxonomy): domain Bacteria; kingdom Pseudomonadati; phylum Pseudomonadota; class Alphaproteobacteria; order Hyphomicrobiales; family Phyllobacteriaceae; genus Mesorhizobium; species Mesorhizobium sp. WSM4810. The sequence goes on from NZ_JBVVQV010000001.1 coordinate 110,638, forward strand.
CGGCGCCGGCAAGTCGGCAAAAGGATCTGCAGCGGGCAGCGCCTGGGTAAGCGGGTTCGCGCAAACGGTTTTTACAACGTTGCTCAATGAAACACCGCCTGCCGATATCAGGCAATCGGCCTCCAGATATGCCGACCCTTGAAGCTTGAGGGCGTCCGCGGCGATTGAATCCGACATGACGGAGCAGCCGGTCAGCTTGAGGTTCGAACTGCCGGAAAATAGCGCCGCTCTCGAAGCGGAAGGATTCAGCGCCAGAACGCAGGCTTTTGACGCGTCCGTGATAAGAGCCACTGCCCTTGCCTGTGCGCCGACCGCGCTTTGACTGAAGATCGATGTGAAAAATCGATCGAGCGTCTGATGGACGACTACTTCAACAGCCTTTTTTGCGACATTCGGTCCGGACGATGGAGGCGTGAAGACCTCGATTGTGCCTGTCGATGGTCCCCAGCCGTTCGTGATCGCTGACAGTGTCGCGGCCGAGACAATCATTGGCTTGTCGGATCCCGAAATTTTTTCCAAAGCGCCAGCATAGGCTGCCGCATCTGCCACCGCCTGTAGCTTCAGGCTGCTGTAATACCAGTAGGAAGTCTCGACACCGAGTCCCGCCCCGCCGACAACAATCGGCAAAGACAGGGCAAAAATAATAGCAACGTTGCCGCTCTCGCTGATTCGTCGCGGACAGCTGAAAAAACGCCTGAAGGTATCGCCACCCCATCCCATTTGCCTATTCAAGCAGCGATGCATAAAGGAATGACTAAGATTTTCACTCGATTTGTTAGCTGCGCCATCCGCCGACGTTGAACCAGCTCTTTCCAGTTCCCGGGGGCATGCGCAAGAAATTATCGACGGCGGCCGGTTTCGTTGGCAAAAGGCTGCCGTTCCCTGCTATTCCCCTAAAAATCAAAAGCAGTGGACTTGCGCATGACTAATGTCGCCTTGACCGGGCTTGCCCGCGATCTCGCCAAGCGCGCTGCGGAAGGCCGACCGGTGCGCATCGGCGTCATCGGCTCCGGCGAGATGGGCACCGACCTGGTGACGCAAGGCATGCTGATGCCGGGCATTTCGGTGTGCGCCGTCTCGACCCGCCGCCCGCACACCGCGCGTGATGCCATCCGCATCGCCTATGGCGATGAGGCGATGGCGCGCGAGGCCGATACGCCGTCGAAACTCAGCGAGGCGATAGAGAGCGGAAAAATAGCCATCACCTCGAACGAGATGCTGGTCACCAATCCGCTGATCGACGTCGTCATCGACGCCACCGGCAAGCCCGGCGTCGCCGCGGATTTCGACCTGATGGCGATGCAGCACGGCAAGCATCTGGTGATGATGAATGTCGAGGCCGACGTCACCATCGGCGTTTATCTGAAGCAGCAGGCCGACCGGCTCGGCGTCGTCTACTCGGTCGGCGCCGGCGACGAGCCGTCGAGCTGCATGGAACTGATCGAGTTCGCCTCCGCGCTCGGCTACACCATCGTCTGTGCCGGCAAGGGCAAGAACAACCCGCTCAACCATGACGCCGTCCCTGACGACTATCGCGCGGAAGCGCTGCGCCGCAACATGAACCCACGCATGCTGGTCGAGTTCGTCGACGGCTCGAAGACCATGGTCGAGATGTGCGCCATCGCCAACGCCACCGGGCTGGTGCCCGACATTGCCGGCATGCACGGTCCCAAGGCCGACCGCGATGAATTGGCCAAGGTGCTCATCCCGCGCGCCGACGGCGGCATCCTGTCGAGGAAGGGCGTCGTCGACTACACCATCGGCAAAGGTGTGGCGCCCGGCGTCTTCGTGATCGTCGAGGCCACCCATCCGCGCATCATCGAGCGCATGGACGATCTGCATATCGGCCATGGACCCTACTACAGCTTCTTCCGGCCCTATCATCTGACCTCGCTGGAAGTGCCGCTCACCGCCGCGCGCATCGTGCTCTATGGCAAGCCGGACATGGTGCCGCTGTCGAGGCCGGTTGCCGAAGTCTGCGCCGTGGCCAAGCGCGATCTGGCGGCGGGAGAGACATTCGACGCGATCGGCGAGACCTGCTACCGCTCCTGGACGATGACTGTCGAGGAGGCCCGCGCCAACCGCGCCGTGCCGGTCGGCCTGCTCGAAGGCGGCAAGGTGCTGAGACCGGTCAGCAAGGGCGAGCTGCTGACATCAGCCAATGCCGCGCCCGACCCGACCACCAGGCTGTTCGCCTTGCGCCGGCTGCAGGACGAGATGCTGTATGGGGCGGGGTAGTGCGCAGAATTTTGATGCCGGCGGACAGCGCGCCCCTCTGTCCTGCCCTCTTTGCCAAAACTTGGCATCTCCCCCACTTGGGGGGAGATTGGCAGCTTCTGGCGGCCACTCACCACTGCGATGTTGGAGATAGGCGAAAGCCGGCGTGACGTCCGATCTCCCCCCAAGTGGGGGAGATGTCCGGCAGGACAGAGGGGGGCGCGAAGGATCGCTACGGAACGTTTGTTATTGCAACTGATCGTCGACCTTCGCCGCCGGCGACTCGCAAAGCCGCCGCTATTTTCCCAGTTCGATCGACCGCAGCCGTGCCGCCTCCACCGCTTCGGTGAGCAGGTGGATCAGCCGGTCCTCGCCCATCAGCACGGCAAGTGCGGCGGCCGTTGTGCCGTTGGGGCTGGTCACCTGCTGGCGCAGCACGCCCGCATCTTCGCCGCTTTCGGCGGCGAGCGAGGCGGCGCCATAGACCGTCTGCACGGCCAGCAGCCTGGCGGTTTTGGCTGGCAACCCGGCCGTCTCGGCAGCCACCGCCAGTGCTTCGATGAAATGGAAGACATAGGCCGGGCCAGACCCTGACACCGCCGTCACCGCGTCCATCAGGCCCTCGTCGTCGATATCTGTCACTTCGCCGCTCGCCGAGAGCAGATCGGCAACGAAACGTTTCGTATCGATGAAAACCAGCCGGTTGGAAAACACCACCATCATGCCCTTGCCGATCGCCGCCGGCGTGTTGGGCATGCAGCGCACGATCGGCGCGCGATCGCCCAGAATGGCCTCGAAAGTGGCGACCGGCGTTCCGGCGGCGATGCTGAGGAAGGTGGTGCGGCCATCGTTGAAGCGCTTGTAGGCGGCGGTCACCTCACGGATCACTTGCGGCTTCACCGCAATGACGATGAGGGCCGGCACCGCGTCCGCCGGAATGCCGCCGGCATCCGAGGCAGCATTGCAACCCAGCGCTTCAGCGCGCTTGCGCAGATCGGCATTGGGCTCGACCACGAAGACCGCCGCCGGGGGGAGCTTGCCCGATTTCAGCCAGCCGGAGAGCATGGCGTAGCCCATATTGCCGCAGCCGGCGAGAACAAGCCTGATCGTCATGGAAAACCTCCGCAGAGCATTGGGCCTAAAAGTGGGTACCGGTTTTGGCAAAATCCGATGCTCAAACCAAAAGATGTTCTCCCATAGACCCTCGCGACTAGGCGGGAAAGCCCCTGGTGGGACGGAGGATCAGGACGGACCACGGACCGCCATCGGCCGCAGCGACACTTGCCTCAGGCCGAACATGCCGAACACGAAGAGCAGCCAGACCGGGTCGGCGCGATGGAAGAAGAAGCTTTCGAGGAAGGCGTTCAGCGCTGCGAACAGCACCACCATCATGAAGAAGTCGCCGAGATAGATGTTCTCCTTGCGCAAGGGAATGCGCATGTAATCGCGCAGCGGCGCGACCAGGAACGTGTAGACCGCCACGCACAGCGCCGGGATGCCCATCAGCACGGCGATGTCGAGATAGCCGTTATGGCCGTGCACGATGGTTCTGATGTCCCAGGCGCGGTCGAAGGGCTGGTCCTGGTTCAACAGCAGCGGCGTGCCCCAGAAGCTCTCGAAGCCATAGCCGGTCCATGGCCGCTTCGCCAGCATCTCGCCGGCGAACTCCCAAAGAGTCGTGCGCCCGGTGTAGGTCAGGTCGGGGAAATAGAATGCAGCCAGATGCTTCACCGGCGGCAGGAAGACGATGCCCAGCGTGCCAATCGCTGCGGCGATGATGGCCAGCGCGAACAGGATCGGCGTGCCAAGCCGCATGCCGATGAGGCTTGGCAGCACGACGATCAGGATCGAAAACGGCACCAGTCCGGCCGTCGTCTTGGAACCGGTGTGCAGCATGAAGATCATCGCCGCGCAAAAGATCGATGCGCCCCAGAGCCGCTGTCCGCGCCGGTAGAGGTACAGCCCGGCGAAGCTGAAGCAGGCCATGACGGGCCCGGCGATGTTCTTGTGGGTGAACACGCCGCGCCACAGGCCGGCATGTTCCGGCTCCAGCGACGCGGCGGTGTGCAGCGCCTCGTTTGGAAAGACGATGAGCCCGATATAGGACAGGCCCATGACGACGACGATGGTGAAGATGATGACTTTCGAGAAAGCTTCGGCGTCGCGCGGCAGCGCCAGGATCGTCGCCATCGTCAAAATGCCGATCAGCGTGAAGAAGGCGGCGCGCATGGCAGACGGCGGATCGGTTGCCATCACCACCGAGAACATCAGGAAAGCCAGCATCAGCAGCCAGGACGGGCTGAGCAGCGAGCGCACCACGCGCGGGTCGGCAAAAGCCATGAGCGAGAAGACCGAGATCGCGCCAAGCGAGCCGAAGCCGAGCTGGTTGACGATGTCGCCGCCATCGCCGGTCGTTGCGGCGCCGGCCGGCTGGAACGGCCGGAACGACACCAGGATGACGGTGAACAGCAGCGCGGCGACCGCGGTCGCGACACCGTCGCGTGTGAAGGCCGCGCTGAGCGGCGCGCGTTCAGTTCTTCTCAGGCTGCCGGTATTGCTCATTGGCGTATCCGAATTCGGCAAGCACGCGGCCGACAGCGACATGGATTGGGTATAAGGCCGTCGCCAACGACCCCGTCCGCGCCAGCCTGGCCCCGCCGCGAAACGGCGAGACGGCAAGCAGCGCCAGGCTCTTCAAGAAAACCCTGGTGCCGGCGAACGGCGTGCCGGCCCGCTTCTTCTTCTCGACCAGTGTCGAGATGACGCCGTTGCGCAGGCTGCGGGCACGGATCCAATCGGCCTCGATGCGCCGGGCCGGAACTGTTTCATGCACTTGCGCTTCCGCGCACCAGCCAAGCACAAAACCTGTTTGTGCCGCCCGGCTCAGGAAATCGGAATCGCCGCCGCCCATGAAGTTGAATTTCAGGTCGAGGAAGGGCGGCCCCATGGCGGTGAGCACGTTGCGGCCGACCAGCAAATTGCCGGAGGAATACAGCGCGGGCACCCGCCCGGTCTGCCGATAAGGTGGCGCAAAGACCGGGTGCTCGGCCCAACTGGCATGGGCCGCGTCGGCAAACACAGGCATTTGCGGGCCACCGACAATATCGGCACCGAGCGTCTCGGCCGCATGGCACATGCGCTCGAGCCACTGCGGATCGGCGATCTCGTCGTCGTCGATGACCAGCAGGTGGCTGAAGTCAGGAAAGTGGAGGATAGCCGTCTGCCAGCCGGCATTGTAGGCGCTGCAATTGCCGCGCTCATGCGCGACGATCACCATGCCCGGGATGTCGCCGCCCTCGAACAGCGGCAGCGCCGCCCTGGCGCCGGCGCGCGCCTCGGCTTCGTTCTCGATGACGATGATTGCGAAACGTCTGCCGGTTTCCTGGGCCTTGAGCGATGCCAGCGTCGCCAGCAGTTGCTCGGGCCGTTTGAAGGTCGGCAGCGTAACGACCGCCTCGACAGCAGCGGCGACAAGTCCCGGCGACCGCCCTGCGATCGATACCGATCCGTCCGATGGCAAAGGGATCATCCGTGTCCAGCCCGGGATGGTGAGTTTGGCTCTCGATAGCATCGCGGTGATAACGTTTCGTTAATCACCTTCGCGGACAAGCCGGCAAATCGGCAACGCCGGGCCACCAGATAGCTTCACTTAATCAAGGCTTCACCGCGCCTTGCTAACCAATCAGCGCTGGAAGGTGAGATGCATCTGCTGTTCGCCACATCGATCGTGCCCGACGGGGCCCTTGCCTCGGGCTACGAGATCGCCAATGCCGCGATCATCGCCGCGTTGCGGCGCGCCGGCGCGCGGGTCACGGTGATCGGCTTCACCTGGCCGGGCAAGCCTGCGAGCGATCCGCAAAACACCATCGTACTCGGCGCCGTCGATGTGCGCACGGAAACCGCCTCATCGCTGCAAAAGCTCGCCTGGGTTGCAAGGGCGATGCTCTCCGACCTCACTTTCGCGTCGGTCAAGCTGCGCGTGGTCAACGACAGCGATGTCCGCGCCGCCGTCAAACGCGCCGGCCCTTTCGACGGCTACGTCTTGAATTCCGTGCAGTTCGCCGGCGCCTTCGAAAGGCTTTTCGGCGACCGGCCGTCGATCTTCGTCGCCCACAATGTCGAGCATCGTTCGGCGCGTGAGAACGCCGCTGCCGCCGGCGGCCTTTTCCAGCGCCTGCTGTTTCGCCGTGAGGCAAGGCTGCTCAAGACTGTGGAAGAACGGCTCTGCCGCCGGGCACGCTTCGTCTTCACGCTGGCCGAGGAAGATCGCTCAGCGCTCGGCGTCGCCTCCGACGACCGTTCGGCGGTGCTGCCGCTGGTGACCTGCGCCGAGCCGCCGGTGCAAAAAACCCCTCGCCGCATCGACTGCGACGCGGCGCTGATCGGCACCTGGACCTGGCAGCCGAACCGCATCGGCCTCGACTGGTTCCTGGAAAAGGTAGTGCCGCATCTCAGGCCCGATTTCCGGGTCAGGATTGCCGGCGGCATGCCGTCCGGCCTCGCGTCCGCGCATCCCGGCGTCGAATTCGTCGGCCGCGTGCCGGACGCGCAGGCTTTCGTGCGCAGCGCCGCCGTCATCCCGCTGATCAGCACCTCCGGCAGCGGCGTGCAGCTCAAGACCATCGAAACCTTCGAGCTCGGCCTGCCTTCCGTCGCCACCAGCCATTCGCTGCGCGGCATCGACCATCGCCCGGTGAATTGCGTGGTGACCGATGATCCGGTCGCCTTCGCCGGCGCCCTTGAAGCAGCAGTGGCTGATGTCGGGGACGTCGACGGCAGCGCTTTCCACCGCCGGCAGCTGAAGGCGCTCGATGCCGCAATCAGGCTCGGCCTGGAAAAGCTCGGGCCTGTCGGCCAGGAGATGTTTGCATGAATGTGCACAACGCCCGCGCCGTTTTCGGGGCCGACAGCTTGAAATCGATCCTGGGCATCCCGGTCCTTGCCATCCGCTGGGACGATGCGGTCGCGCACCTGACCCGGTTGATTGCAGAGCGGCGCTTCACCAAGGTCACCTTTCTCAACGCGCACAACGCCAATGTCGCCTATACGGACCCGGTCGTTGCCGAGGCGCTCGACGATTTTCTCATCCTGCCGGACGGCGTCGGCGTCGATCTGGCGGCGAAACTGCTTTACGGAGCATCGTTTCCGGACAATCTCAACGGCACCGATTTCATCCCTGCCTTCCTGCAGGCGTCCGCCAGGCCGCTGACCGTGGGGCTGCTCGGCGCGACCCGTGTCAACGCCGAGGCGGCGTCGAAGAAGCTGGCAGCGCTCGCGTTGCAGCACCGGTTCGTCGTCATCCATGACGGTTATTTCTCTCCCGCCGAGGAGCCGGCAATCGTCGATCGCATCGCCAGATTGCGGCCGGACGTGCTGCTTGTCGCCATGGGCGTGCCGCGCCAGGAATTATGGATCGCGCGCCACATCGACGCGCGCCACTGCACGCTGCCGATCGCCGTCGGCGCGCTGCTCGATTTCCTGAGCGGCACGGTGCCGCGGGCGCCGCTGTGGATGCGTCGGCTCAGGCTCGAATGGCTGTTTCGGTTGTGCATCGAACCGGGCCGTCTCTGGCGCCGCTATGTGGTCGGCAATCCCCTGTTCCTGTGGCGCGTCATCGGCCAGAAATTCTTGCACAGGCCCGCTGCTGCCAAAACTCGCCCCAGAGCAAGCCCCGGAGCAGATCATTGAACAACCGGTTCGTGCCGCGCCCTGACACCGAGGCCGATTTCCTCCACCGGACGCCGACGGCGGCGGTCGTGACGGCAAGCTATGCGCCGGATTTGGAGCGCTGCCGCCTGCTGTGCGACACAATCGACCGCTACGTTTCCGGCGTGGCGCACCACTATATTCTTGTCGAGCATCGTGACGTGGCGCTGTTTCGTCAGTTGGAGAACAATCGCCGCACCATCGTCGACGAGCGGGACCTGTTGCCGCGCTGGCTGCATGCCTTCGACGATCCGCTCAGCCTGTTCCGCCGGCGCATCTGGCTCAGCCTGAAGACCAAACCGCTGCGCGGCTGGCATGTGCAGCAGCTTCGCCGCATCGCGATATCGGCGCATGCCGGCGAAGACGTGCTGGTCTTCTGCGATTCCGACGTGGCGTTCCTAAAACCTTTCGACTGCAGCGGCTTCTGGCGCGATGGCAAGGTGCGGCTGTTCCGCCGCGACGGCGTGCTGTCCGGTGACGGTCATGAGGAGCATCGCATCTGGTCGCGCAATGCCGGTTCGGCGCTTGGCATCGAGCCATCGGAGGTTTCGACCCACGACTACATTTCGACGCTGATTGCCTGGCGCCGCGAAACCGTGACGGCGCTGTGCGCGCGGATCGAGAAGATCCATGGCCGCAACTGGGTCGAAGTCATCGGTGCGGCGCGCAAATTCTCCGAATGCATGATCTACGGCCGCTATGTCGACGACGTGCTCGCCGGCGCCGGCCATTTCCATGGCTCGGAGGAGTTCTGCCGCGTCCACTGGACGGGCGAGGCGCTGTCGGATGACGAGTTCCGCCGTTTCGTCGCCGCCATGGCGCCGCAACAGGTGGCCATCGGCATGCAGTCGTTCATCGGCACCGACGTCGGCCGCATCCGCCGCCTGATCGGGCTCGATTAGTCCGAGAATCAAAACTCATCGCCCTTTAGCGACCGGGCTTAGGCCCCCGACCTTCCCATTTACCCCGGTAGGAGGTGATGAAAGGGTGGGAAGTCGCCTGTTACTGACGGCAGCGCAGGTTCCGTCGCGTGAGCTCGTTGACCGAGGTGCAGCCCATCAGCTTCATGCCACGCTCAATCTCGATCTGCATCAATTCCAGCGCGCGTTCGACGCCGGCCTGCCCGGCGGCCGCCAGTGGGAAAAGGTAGTAGCGGCCCAATCCGACGGCCTTTGCGCCCAGCGACAGGGCCTTGAGCACGTGGGTGCCGCGCTGCACGCCACCATCCATCATCACATCGATTCTGTCTCCCACCGCATCGACGATCTCGGCAAGCTGGTCGAACGCGGTACGCGAGCCGTCGAGTTGGCGACCGCCGTGATTGGAGAGGACAATTCCGGTGCAGCCAATCTCGACCGCACGCCTGGCATCCTCGACCGACATGATGCCTTTCAGGCAGAACTGTCCGCCCCAGTGCTGCACCATCTCGGCAACGTCGCCCCACGACATGGAGGGGTCCAACATCTCCGTGAAGTAGCGGCTGATCGACATCGCGCCGCCGCCCATGTCGACATGGCCATCGAGCTGTGGCAGCCGGAACCGCTCATGCATATAGTAGTTGATCGCCCATGACGGTTTGACCGCGAACTGCGCGATGCCAGCGAGATTGAGCTTGAAGGGGATGGCGAACCCCGTTCTCTTGTCACGCTCGCGGTTGCCGCCGGTGATGCTGTCCACCGTCAGCATCATCACCTCTACTCCCCTGCTTGGCCCGGGCCATCATCTCGCGGTTCAATCCGCGGTCCTTGTGGAAGTAGAATTGGTAGACTTGCGGCCCATTGCTGATCTGGCGCGCCTCTTCGAGGCTGACGGTGCCGAGCGAGGAGACGCCGAACATCGTGCCATATTTCGCCGCCGCTGCCGCCACCGCACGTTCGCCCTGATGGTGGAACAGGCGCTGGAGCGCTGTTGGCGAGCAGTAGGCCGGCATCGCTAGCTTCTGGCCCATGACGGTCACCGACATGTCCACATTGGTCACGCCGCGCAGAACATTCGGCACCAGGTCGCAGTCATCGAAGGCAGCCCTGTTGCGCCGATAAGTGACTTCGTCATCGGCCGCACCGTCAATGTAGTTGAAGATCGGTCGGGGAAGGCGCTGTTTGGCCATGCTGCGGAAGTCATGGAAGTTGTGGCAATTCCTCAGACGCATCTCATCACTCTGTTGGCCCGGCTCATCTGCCCGATAGCACACTGCTGCGCGATGCCTAACTGACGCGGGCTGAACGATAAACGGCCGCAACGGGCCGGTAGCAGTCGGGGCGCGAACGTCGCTCTGGAGAAGCGGCGGCAAGGCTCGCCGCTACCCGACACCCGGCATTTTTCGAGTGAACGACCAGTCTCGGGCGACAATTTCGATGGTCTCATCTCGAAAATAGAACAAGAAATGCCGTGATGTCGGACTGTCCGGCGACAGAACCCCCCAATCGGGCTCGTCGACTGCCCCGCCGTCGCCGATCACTTCGTAGAACTCCCCCCATTTTGGAGCTTGATTGCTATAACGGGCTTCACCTGTAAACTACGCGTGATCATTTGTGGCGTCCCATCGCCAGCGACTACTGCCAACGAATCGAAGTGTCCATCCCATCTCGGCATCGACGGCAGCCAGCTGGTCGACCTAGACCGGCTTCGCCGGCCTGCGCATCGCCGAATAGGTGAGCAGCGCCGAGGCGAGATAGAGCAGCAGGAAGACGAGATTGAGCGAGAGCACCAGATCGGGTGTGTCCAGGATATGGGTCAGCACATAGGTCAGCAGCACCGCCTTCAGCCCGGCAAGCAGCGCCAGGTTGATCGCCCGCACCAGCGTCTGGCCGCGCGCGAACAGAAGCTCGGCCTGGTATTCGACGAGATTGCGCAGGCCCGGCACGCAGATCGCCAGCGCCACCAAAGGGGCGGCCTTCGCAACATTCCTGCCCAGCGCGTTGGGGAAGAAATGCAGCACGATGGCGAGTGTCGCCAGCGCCAGCGTCGAGACCGCGAATACGCCGCCTTCGATACCGCTCTTGACCGAAAGGCGCGACAAAAGTTCCGGCGCCCGCATCATGCGCTGAACCAGCATCATCGAGAAGGTGCGGATCGGGATCGCCGTCAGGTCGACCAGCCGCATGATGATGGCATAGATGCCGGCGAGGTGCGGACCGCCGATCGCCAGCACCAGCAGCTTGTCGAATTCCATCTGCAGGTAGAACAGCACCTCTGCGCCGGCCACGTAGATGGAATCGGCGAGCCGCCGCAGATAGAGCGCCAGCCGCAGCCGCAGCCGCAGGCGCGGATAGAAAAATCCGAAGGCGATGAGCAGCGAGGCGGCGTTGGTGCCGATGTAATACCAGGACCAGGCTCCTATGGTCGGCTGCGCCGCGAACATGAACAGCACGGCGCCGAGCGCCCGCAAGGCCGTCGCCAGGATCGTCAGCAGGGCGGCGCGACCGAATTTGCCGAGACCGTTGTTGACGATCAGCGCCACCTCGACCGGCCGCCACAGCAACGCCTCGGCAAACACGATCGCCGCAAAGACCGACAGCGGCACGGTGCCGGCAAAGAAGACCAGGTAGACGCCGTAGGAGGCCGCAGCCAGCAACGGCAGCGATATCGCGCCAAACAGCAGGAAGCCGGCCGTGAAGGTGCCGATCAGATTGGGGCGGATGGTGGCGGTTCGGTAAAGCGCCGAGATGAAGCCGAAGGCCAGGATGCGCGACAGCATCACGCCGGCCGCCGAAGCGGTGGCAAACATGCCGAACTCGGCGATCGACAGCGTGTTGGCCAGCGCGATGAAATAGGCGAGCGAAAACACCAGCCGCCCGCCCGCGCCACTGATCGCCGAAAGATAGTCGCGTACCAGCCGCCGTCGCTCGGCGACGAAAGCGCCGGTCCGGGCGAGAAGCCGTTTTTGCGGGATGTTGCCAGCCTGAGTCATGTGTCGAGACAGCATAGGGCCGGAAAGTTTAACGCGCGGTTCTGGGCGCTTTCGATGCTTTCAGGAAAGGCACAACCCTAGAGGGAAACCGTGTCTTCAAGGCTGAGAAATTAACCTTTTATTTCCTATGCTTGTTTAGCGTGGTTTAACGAATGGCTGACCGCGCGTCCAAGCCGCAAAGGGCAAGCTCCACGACAATGGTCGACAGGCAAAACCGTGAAGATTGGAAGCGCGAGCGGTCCTTGCTGGCGCTCGGCCAGGCGTTGCGCGGCGAAGAAGAACCATCGCTGGTTGCGATCGGGGACCGGGCAGACCCGTCATGGCGCGACGATGCCGCAACGCGCCATCGTGTCGCGCGCTTACGCCGCGAGGGGCGGGCGCATCCGGAAGTCTCGGCAAACCCGGAGCCCTCGGCGACCCCGGAACGCTGGGTGACTCCGGAGTTATCGGCAAACGATGAAACAAGCCGGTTTCACGCCGAGGATGCATCGGCCTCGGCCGCGCGGATGCCGCCTGAGACCGACGACGCCGTTGAAGCGGACTATGCCGACGCCGCGTTCGATCCTCGATACGCCAGGCAGCGGGAGGAGCCGGTTTCAGCCGCTGTTTCCGAGGGCCGCCGCTCCGATGCCGACCCCCGATACGCCGCGTTCGACCCCCGATACGCCGCACCCGAGCCTCGAGACGCCGCACCCGAACCTCGATATGCCGCACCCGAACCCGGATATGCAGATGCCGAGCGGCGGTCTTCCCGTCAGGATGACGACAGACAAGAATGGAAGCCGTTGATCGACCCGATGCAGGTCGTCCGCGGCATTGCCCGCTCGAAGCTGCTGATCGTCGCCATGACGATACTGGGCGCCACGCTTGGCGTCGCCATCGCGCTGTCGACGCCGAAGAAATACGAAGCCACCGCAGAGCTGATCGTCGACCCGCGCGACCTGAAGCTCACCGACCGCGACCTCACGCAATCCGTGGTTGCGTCCGACGCGACGCTGGCCATTGTCGAGAACCAGGTTCGCGTGCTCACCTCCGGTACCGTTCTGAACAAGGTCGTGGACAAGCTCAATCTCGTCAATGATCCGGAGTTCAACGGGCAAGGTTCCGATGGCCTGGGGATGATGACGGTCATCCAATCGATCCTGTCGCGCAATGACGGGCCGGCTGCCGGTGAAGGCCGCCGCCGTGCGCTGGCCGTCGCCAATCTGGCCGAGAGCCTTGCGGTCGAGCGCGGCGGCAAGACCTTTGTCATCTCCGTCAGCGCCACAACGCAAAATGGTGAGAAGTCGGCGCTCATCGCCAACACGATGACGGATGTCTTTCTGCAGACCTTCGGCCAGATCCAGTCCGACACCGCTGGCCGCGCGACCAACGAGCTGACGGGCAGGCTAGACGAGCTGCGCAAGGGCGTCGAAGCGGCTGAGCGCAAGGTCGAGGACTTCAGGGCCGCGCACGACCTCGTCGACGCGCAAGGCCACCTGATCAGCGACGACGAGATGCTCAAGCTCAACCAGCAGCTGGCCATCGCCCGCGCGCGCACGCTGGAACTTAACGCCCGCGCGGCGTCGGCGCGCTCGATCGACGTGAATTCGGTTCTGAGCGGCACCTTGCCGGAGGAGATCAACTCCAACACCATGAGCGAGTTGCGCTCGCAATACGCGACGCTCAAGCAGGAGGCCGACCGCGCCGCGATCCGGCTCGGGCCGCGCCATCCCGAGCTCCAGGCGCTCAATGCCCAGCTTGCCGGATCGCGCGAGCGTATCGCCGGGGAACTGCGCCGCATCGCCTCGTCGCTGCAGGTCGACCTCAGGCGCGCCGTGCAGCTCGAACAGGATCTGGCCTCCCGGCTGGCGCAGTTGAAGGTCCGCAGCGGCGACGTCAACAGCGATCTGGTCACGCTGCGCGAACTGGAGCGCGAGGCCGCCGCCAAACGCTCCGTCTATGAGCAATATCTTCTCCGCGCCAAGGAGACCGGCGAGCAGAAGGACATCAACACCGCCAACATCAACGTGATCTCCAAGGCGTTCGCCCCGCTCGAGCCAAACGGACCGTCGCGCGCCATGACGGTGCTTGCCGGCCTGCTGGCAGGGCTTGCTTCCGGTGTCGGCCTCGGCGCCATGCGCGGCGCTTATGCGAGCTTGCGCGAAACCGCCGATTCGCGGCCGCGCCGCCGGGCAGAAGGGCGCCGGACATCCATTGAAGACAAAGCATACAAGGCGTCGCCGCCCGTTCCGCCCCATGCCGGGCAAGTGCCTCATCCGCAGCAGCAGTATCGGCGAGCCTCGTCGGACGAGGCAGATCAGGCTTCGAAAGCCGCTGAACAGCAAGCCTCCATCGAGGAAATCCGAGCCAGCTTGCGCGAATTCCGCGAAGCGGTTCGCGAACTCACCGAAAGCCGATCGCGGCGCTATTTCTGAGCGCCGAATAGAATAAAAGCCATCGGTTTCGAGTTAGCGGCATAAGACGGCGCTTTGACGGGATTGCCCGGTCGGATTTTCGTGAAAATGCCGCCCGAAGCAGAACGTGTTGAGGATGGTTGATGGCCGAGTTGATCGACGGAAAAAGCGTTGCCGAAGGCGTAGTGCGGCGCGTCAAGGCCCTGACGATCGAACTGATGGAAAAGGGCGCGCACAAGCCCGGTCTCGCCGTGGTCATCGTCGGCGAGGATCCGGCGAGCCAGGTTTACGTCGCCTCTAAATCCCGCACCGCCAAGGAATGCGGCTTTCATTCGGTCCAGCACACGCTGCCGGCGGAAATATCCGAACAGGAACTGCTTGCCATCATCGGCGAACTCAACGCCGATCCCGGCATCAACGGCATCCTGGTGCAGCTTCCATTGCCTGGCCATATCGATGCGGGCAAGGTCATCCAGGCAATAGCGCCGCAAAAGGATGTCGACGGCTTCCACTTCATCAATGTCGGCAAGCTCGGCACCGGCGAACTGGAGACGGCGTTCGTGCCTTGCACGCCGGCCGGCTCGATGCTGCTCATCGAGCGTGTGCGCGGCAAGGATCTTTCCGGGCTCAATGCGGTGGTCGTCGGCCGCTCCAATATCGTCGGCAAACCGATGGCCAATCTTCTGCTTGCCGCCAACTGCACCGTCACTGTCGCGCACAGCCGCACGAAGGACCTGGCTGCACTGGCGCGCACCGCCGACATTCTCGTTGCCGCTGTCGGCAGAGCTGAAATGGTCAGGGGTGACTGGGTCAAACCGGGCGCCACCGTCATCGACGTCGGCATCAACCGCATCGCGGCGCCAGAAAAGGGCGAAGGCAAGACCCGTCTCGTCGGTGACGTCGCCTTTGCGGAGGCGGCCAGGACCGCCGGCGCCATCACGCCGGTGCCCGGCGGCGTCGGACCGATGACCATTGCCATGCTGATGGCCAACACGCTAGCTTCCGCCTATCTCGCGGCCGGATTGAAACGGCCGTCTTTCTGAACCTGGAAAGCCCAAAGCTTTGCCGAACCTCACTGTTCCCCCAGAGCGGCCGGTCACCAATGATCCCATTCACGGCGGCCGGCAGTTCGGGTTCCTGCTGGTTGACAAGTTTTCCATGTTCTCGCTGGCCGCCGCAATCGACACGTTCCGGTCGGCCAACCGGCTGCTCGGCCACGACTTCTATGGCTGGACGACGGTGTCGGCCGACGGCGATGCCGTCATGGCCTCCAACGGCCTGCCGCTCAAGATCGACTACGCTGTCGCCGATCTGCCGCCGGTCGATATTCTTTTCGTCTCGGTCGGGCTGACGACCGAGTTTCCCGGCAAGAGCAAGGTGCTGGCGGCGTTGCGCAGCTGGGGCCGGCGCGGCAACGCGCTCGGCGCACTGTCGGTCGGCTCCTATCTGCTCGCCGAGGCAGGCCAGCTCGAAGGCTATCGCTGCACCATCCACTGGGAAAACCGCGCCGGCTTCGTCGAACGGTTTCCCGACATCAACTGCACCGGCAATGTCTTCGAGATCGATCGCAAGCGTTACACCTGCGCCGGCGGCACCACCTCCATCGACCTGATGCTGGAGATCGTGCGCGGCGATTTCGGCTCGAGCCTCGCCAACGGCGTCGCCAACCAGTTCCAGCACGAGCGAATCCGCTCCGCCGGCGACCGCCAGCGCGTCGGTCCTGAGCGCGACCTGACCGGAAAATCGGAGAAGCTGCGCCGCATCGTCGAGCTGATGGCCGACCATCTCGACGAGCCGCTGTCGGCGGTGCAACTCGCCAAGTCGGCGGGCCTGTCGGTGCGGCAAGTCGAGCGGCTGTTCCTGCGCCACCTCAGTGTGACGCCCGGTCGCTATTACATGCGGCTCAGGCTTGAGCGGGCACGCGAATTGCTGCGCCAGACCAACATGCCGATCCTCGACGTGGCGATCGCCACCGGCTTCACCTCGCACTCCTATTTTGCCCAGAGCTACCGGCTGCAGTTTGGCCGGCCGCCTTCCGAAGAGCGACGCACGACATATTGAGTGGTTTGGCGCAGTCAGCCCCGCCAACCCCTCACGTGCCCCGGCGCCCGGGCTTGTATCCTGACGCGGCGTCAAATAGCTTCCCCCGGCGGCACGGACTGGCGGGCATGGACTGGCTGGCAGAAGCTGACTGGCTGCGACGAACTGGCGACCACTGACTGGGGGGAGATTTCATGGCGGGACTTGCACGGAGCATCGTTGCGGCGGCGCTCCTGTTGTGGATGACGACGCTCGGCCTTGCCGCCGACCGTGTCGTCATCGTTCTCGACGCCTCCGGTTCGATGTGGGCGCAGATCGACGGCAAGCCGAAGCTCGAAATCGCCCGCGAATCGCTGCGAACGGTGCTGCAATTGGTCCCCGCCGACAAGGAAATCGGCTTCATGGCCTATGGCCATCGGGAGAAGGGCAGTTGCGAGGACATCGAGCTCATCGTGCCGCCGCAGGCTGGCTCGGCAGGTGCTGTTTCCACTGCCGCCGACAGCCTGAAATTCATCGGCAAGACGCCGCTGACATCAGCCGTCAGGCAGGCGGCCGAGGCGCTGAAATACACCGAGGACAAGGCCACCGTCATCCTGATCACCGACGGGCTCGAGACCTGCAAAGGCGACCCCTGCGCGCTCGGCAGGGAACTGAGGGCTGCCGGTGTCGACTTCACCGTAAACGTCGTCGGCTTCGGCCTGACCGCGGACGAGGGCAGGCAGGTTGCTTGCCTCGCCGACAACACCGGCGGCAAATACATCCAGGCGTCGGATGAGAAGGCGCTGCAGGACGCGCTGGTCGAGACCATCGCCGCCGCACCTGCACCGGCGCCCGAACCAGCGCCGGCGCCGCAGCCGGCCGCCGCGCCGGAAAAACCGGAGTTCAACTTCATCCCCGCCGTGGTGCTCGCCGAGGGCGGCGATCCCGTCACCGACGGCAATTCTTGGGAGATCCACCAGGCGAAGTCCGACGGCACGCGCGGCGAATACGTCGCCACCGAATACGGAGCTTATAAAGGCAATTTGGAGCCGGGTGATTACACAGTCGTGGCGCGCCATGGCGAGGCCAGGACCGAACAGAAGATCACGATCGAGGCGGGCCAGGTCTACAAGCCCCTGTTCGTGCTCGATGCCGGCACGCTCATCATTCATCCGCGGCCAAGCGAGGGAGCGGATGTGGCCGATGGTGCGGCTGTCGTGATCGCCTATCCGGGCGTTGAAATGCCGGCGACCTATTATGGCCACACCAAGGTGGTGTTGCCGGCCGGCGATCAGAAAGTGACGGTCAGGATCGGGCAGGGCGAGGTTACCGAAACCATCCCGCTCGCTGCCGGCAAGGTCGTCGACAAGGATATCATCGTCGGCGTCGGCCATGTCGTTGCCAACGCCTACTACATTGCCGGCGGCGACAAGGCCGACGGCTCGGGCATTGGCTTCAAGGTGTTCAAGGCAAAAAAGAAGCTCGACGGAACGAGGCAAGAGGTGGCTTATGCCTATGGCCCCGACAGCAAGTTCGATCTGCCGCCCGACGACTATGTGCTGACGGCGACGGTCGACCTTGCCGTCGTCGAGCAGCCGTTCAGCGTCAAGGCCGGTGAGCATCAGGATCTGCAGATCGCCATCAATGCCGGCGTGCTGGCGATCACCGCGCCAGGAGCTTCGAAGATCGAGATTTTCGATGCGAAGAAGGACATCAATGGCAACCGCAAATCGCTCGGCTACGCCTTTGACGAGAAATATCAGGCGGCGCTGCCGGCCGGCGAGTATGCGGTCGTTTCGGAGAAGTCGGACAACAGCTCGAAGGAAAGCGCGGTGACCATCAAGGCCGGCGAGCGTTCCGAACTGACGGTGCAGTAGGGACATTCGACGTCTGAAAAAGGGTGGTCGTGAAGACCCGCCCCTAACCCAAATTGGAACCCAAGTATCTTGCAGCGCAATATTCGCCTGCGGCGCAGACGTTTCGCGCGGTTTAGCTTGCTGTAAAAATTTCGCAAAGCATTCTGTTCGCTGGATCGTCGCAGAACATCCGGTTTTGCGATGTCGCAAATATCAGTCGCGAAACCGATTCAAAACTCGGGAATTTTGCGACAAGAACCGGGTAACGACCCCACAAGAAAAAATTTCGGGCATGTGTCGGGGCGCTTGGCTGTCGTTCGTCTTGTATACCCGACACGACGGGGAGATTTTGCAGCATGGCGAAGATCGTATTCGGAATGAACCAGTCCCTCGACGGCTATGTCGACCACCAGGAATTGCCTGCGCCAAGTCCCGCGCTCTTTCGTCACTGGATAGAGCACGTGCGCGACCTGACCGGCAGTGTGTACGGTCGCCGCATGTACGAGGCCATGCGCTATTGGGACGAAGACCGTCCTGAGTGGAGTACGGAGCAACACGAGTTCGCGGCGGCGTGGCGGCGCCAGCCGAAATGGGTTGTATCGCGCTCGTTGAAGTCGGTCGGTCCCAATGCCACGCTTATCGCGGATGACGTCGAGGTAGTGATACGCAGGCTAAAGGCCAAGCTAACAGGAGAGATTTCCGCTTCCGGACCAGAGTTGGCGCAAAGCCTGACCGAAATGGGTCTGATCGACGAATACCGCCTCTACCTTCACCCCGTGGTGCTTGGTCGCGGCAAGCCCTTCTTCGCCGGCTCTCGGCCACCGCTCCGCCTTGCGGCCAGCGAGCGAATCGGCGGGGAAGTCATCAGGTTGACCTACGTTCCCGCCTGATTACAGACCACGCCGATGAGAAGGCGATGCATCGAAATCCCCCTTTCGGTTCAGCATACGTTGCGGAAAGGATTCGGAAGAACGACGGCTGCGGGTGGGGAGATCGCCATTCGGCGGGGATCGGCCGAACGGCTCGGTTGCGCCATTTGCCGACCTTCATTGCGTTTCTCCAAACCTGCCGTTCGCGCTACAGCCTGATACGACCCTAAGCGGAAGCTCGTTCGCCCCCGGCCGAATTCACGCCCATGACCCGAAGCTGCCTTCCATCAATGCGGATTTTTTCAGAATCTCCCGTTCGGGTTGGCCGAGGCCTCAGGCAGGATTCGAAGTGTCGCGGCCAAACGGGCGCCATTCAGACATTCCGGTACCATCATTGTTCACGGGGCCTGGTATCCTGCAGCGTCTGCGAACTCTGCCACAGCCAGATTGCGAGCGAGCCTGAACGCCCGCGGACCTGTGCTTCCACCGGTCCTCTCAGAGCACCAGATTTGAACAACTCGCAGTCGCGGCCGGCGACTTGCAGCATTTCGTCGCTCACTGCGACTTCGGCATTTTGGTCGGCCGCGATCTCCATCAAGCGACTGGCGACGTTAACCGTATCACCCGTCGTCGCGATGTGCTGACGGCCTTTGCCACCGAGTCTCGACGCAACGATTGTTCCGTAATGCGCTCCGATCTTGAAGCCGAGCCTAGATGCAGTTGATGCGGGCAACGAGACGAGCCAGTTGCTGGTACGGCTGGAGAGCGCTGCGCAGCAGCGGACAGCATTGAAGGCATCATCTGTCGCTGCTTCCGGTAGACCGAACAGGATCATGGCTCCGTCACCCATGAAATTCGTGACAACGCCACCGCAGCTTGTCACCTCTTCGTCCACCAACGCATGGAACGTGTTCAAAAGTTCGCGTGTGGCGTTCGGCCCCAATGTTTCGCTCAGTCCGGTGAAACCGGACAGGTCAATGAATATGATGGCGGCGTCCCTCCGGACAGGTTCCAGGAGAAAGTCGCCATGCTTAGCGAGCCACCCCGCAAAGCCCGGGGCCTCAACTCGTTGAAGCAATTCGCTCTGCGTGGCGAAATACTGGGCCTGGTTCCTGCCCAACCAAAGCTGCGCGGCCCCGAACAAAATAGCCGGCGGAACGGCGGCGGCCATCGGCAACGCCGCGCTCAGCCAGATATGGTGTGAGAATGCGGTCATATTGACCACGAACCAGATCACAACCACGCCAACGATCGCTGCAAGGCCGATGGCGTTGCGACGCCATGCCAACAGCCCCACAAGAACCACTGGCAGCACCACTGCAAAGCCGGCATCTGCAAGGCGAACGTACTTATCTCGCACTATGCCGTCGCCGGTCATCAGATGGGCAATGGCCGTCGACATGACCTCGACGCCTGGGAGCACGGGATCAAACGGTGTCGGGAAAACATCGCCGGCGCCGGTTGCAGTTGCTCCGATCACAACAATTCGATCCCGAATAATGCCGCCATCGACTTGGCCGCCCAGCACCGTCGTGGCGCTGATCGTGCGGATCGTGCCGCGGGGGCCATAGAATGTCAGAGGGAGTATGTGACCAATGTCCGTCCGAATCCGCTGTCCGCCCAGAGATAGATAGTCGGGCGCTATTCCCGGATCCTCTCCCACCGCCATGGTGGCAACGCGCAGGGAGAAAGACGCTTCCGTCCGATCTCCGGCCCGAAACAGCAACGGGACGAACCGAGGCGTTCCCGTCCAGTCGGTAACCACGTTCACGACGCCGACAGCGGCGATATCCGAGAACGCTTTCAGGGGCCACAAAAACCGCTCGGCATTCGGCACTCGGGCGAGAGGGCCATCGCCCTCGACTGCAATCGATTGTTTACCTCCCGAGTAGACCGCTGCAGCAGCGATTACGCTTGAAGTCCCACGCAGCGAACGCGCGAGCGCCTCATCATCATCTTTTGTCCCGGGATCGACCAGCAGCAGGTCGACCGCAATGGCTTTCGGTCCAAAGCGAGCTATCGTATCGACAATCCGGGCAAGCGTGGCGCGGCTGAGGGGATAGCGGCCGTCGTTTCGGACCGCTTCGTCGTCTATTGCGACAATGGTAATCACCTCCGGCGGCTTTGCCGTTCCCCGAACAAGCGTTCGAAGATCCGTCATCGTTGCTTCGACGCGATCGAGGGACCACATGTTGCCGCGCCAGTGCGCAAAGCCAAGCCCGGCCCCCCAAAGACCCGCCAGAACGAGCGCGATCAGCGTCTGAAGCGCTCGCCCGCTCATTTAGCTTACTGACCGAAACGGGCCATCAAAGCCGAAACACGTGCGGCGGGCCAGCGCTTGACCGTCAGTGTGCCTGTTCCGGCTTCCACATCGACGCCTTCGCCCGGCCCGAGGACTACGCCAGCATTGGACGCCGGCCTTTGCACGGCGACGCGACCTTTGACGACGAAGACAGACGTCTTGCCTCGGGCAACGTCGACTGCCCATTTTGTACCTCGCACCGCGGCGATCGCCTGCGGGGTGACGACAGCGAAGCTACCCCGGACCCTGCCGGCTGGAGCATCGAGCAACAGCGCCTTGCGCCGTAATCTGACCGCATCGGCACTACCATTTCGATCACGGTCCACCAATGTAAAACGAGCGCCATCTTCCGCAATGATGGTAAGGCCTTCCCGGCATCTCAGAATTTGTCGGGACGTACCTGCTACCAGTCGGAACGTACAGCCGGCGTTATTCGACTGCGCTGAAGCGGTATCCACCCAGAAGACACAGGCAAGCATGCATGCCATCAGGCTCCGGAGATATCGGCCACTTGCGCTCATGAACGTCTCCTTGCTTTTGCGAAAATCTGCGGCAAGAAAATCTATGCATTGTCTTCTGCGGTCAGCTTGGCAGTATACTCATGCATACGAACCGGCACTTGCAGCCGCGTTGCCTTAGAGGTAGCACGGTGCCGACCAGCGATCTTAGCACGATAGCTTGCTCCAACACCAAATAAGGCGACATCAAGCCGTTGAAGCGGCCGCGATGCGAATGTCGCGAACGTCACGCGGCGACGCTGCTGTTCGGCTCATCTGCCAGAACGAGCAGGTCGCGCCATTTCGCGACATTCTGACCGCTTCTCCAAAGCTGATCTTCGAGCAGCGGCAGCAGTCGACCTTCGCGATCGTCAGTCAAACTTCCGGGCTCCGCATTAACTGAAGAGTGCCACGATTCTAACAGCAAGCAGCAATCAGCGCCGTAGAGGGCATGGTGATGACCCAGGCGATCACGATCGAGCCGGCTATGTCCGAGCGGAGGCAGAGGTGCGCCGTGCCGCTCCGACGCCGACGATCACGCCGGTGATGGTGTGCGTGGTGGAGACCGGGATGCCGAGCCAGGTCGCGCCGAACAGCGTGATCGCGCCGCCGGTCTCGGCGCAGAAACCCTGCATCGGATTGAGCCGGGTGATCTTCGAGCCCATCGTGTGGACGATGCGCCAGCCGCCAAAACAGCGTGCCTAGGGCCAGCATTGCCTGGCAGGTGATCACCACCCAGAAGGGCACGTAGAACTCGCCCCCGAGCATGCCCTGCGAGTAGAGCAGCACCGCGATGATGCCCATCGTTTTCTGCGCATCATTGCCGCCATGGCCGTGCGAATAGAGCGACGCCGACACGAATTGCAGGGTGCGGAAGGTATTGTCGACCGCGAACGGCGGCTGGCGCACGAAAAATCCAGGAGACGGTGAGTATCAGCACCAGAGCCAGCACGAAGCCGGTGAGCGGCGACAGCACGATGGCCGCGACGGTCTTCAAGAGCCCCTACCAGACGATGGCGACGCTTCCCGCCTTGGCGACAGCCCCGCCGCCCTTTTCACTGCAGCGCGAATTCCGCCACGTTGTTTCCGAATGCGCTGGCGCCGTGGTCGGCACGGCCGACCATTTGCCGCAACCCGGCGAAAAGCTCGCGGCCAAAACCGAATTCATTGCCGACAAGATCGCTGTCCGCTGCCCGGCGCAGCGCGAAATCGCCTGCCGGCACCAAGACTTCCAGCGTACCGGCGTCGGCGTCGAGCCTGATGATGTCGCCGTCATGGATCCTGGCGATCGGCCCGTCCTCGACCGCCTCCGGCGTCACATGAATCGCCGCCGGCACCTTGCCGCTCGCGCCCGACATGCGCCCGTCGGTGACCAGCGCCACATGCTGGCCGCGATCCTGCAGGACGCCGAGCACGGTGGTCAGCTTGTGCAACTCCGGCATGCCGTTGGCTTTCGGCCCCTGGAAGCGGATGACGGCGATGAAATCGCCGGTCAACGTGCCGGCCTTGAACGCCTCGTTGAGCCCTTGCTGGCTGTCGAAAACCTTGGCAGGCGCCTCGATGATGCGCCGTTCCGGTTTCACGGCGGAAGTCTTGATGACGGCGTGGCCGAGATTGCCTGACAGCATTTTCAGCCCGCCCGTCGGCTGGAACGCCTTCTTGAAAGGCGCCAGCACCTTCTCGTCGCCGCTTTCGCGGGGCGAGGCCTCGCGCACCACGCCGCCATCGGCGCCGAGCTTGGCCTCGACCGCATAAGGCCGCAGCCCTTCGCCCCAAACCGTCTGGACGTCCTCGTGCAATATTCCCTCGTCGAGCAGTTCGCGGATCAGGAAGCCGAGCCCGCCGGCTGCGTGGAAATGGTTCACGTCGGCAAGGCCGTTCGGATAGACCCGCGCCAGCAGCGGCACGGCTTCCGAAAGGTCCGAAATATCCTGCCAGCTAATGGCGATGCCGGCCGCGGCGGCCATGGCGATCAGGTGGATGGTGTGATTGGTCGATCCGCCGGTGGCGTGCAGGCCGACGATGCCGTTGACGAACGAGCGCTCGTCGATCATCCGGCCGACCGGCGTGTAGGCGTTGCCGAGCGCGGTGATGGCCAGCGCCCGCTTCGTCGCCTCCCGGGTCAGCGCGTCGCGCAACGGCGTGCCGGGGTTGACGAAGGAGGCGCCCGGCGTGTGCAGGCCCATGATCTCCATCAGCATCTGGTTGGAGTTCGCCGTGCCGTAGAAGGTGCAGGTTCCCGGCCCGTGATAGGATTTGGACTCGGCCTCGAGCAGCTCGGCCCGTCCTGCCTTGCCTTCGGCATAGAGCTGGCGGACCTTGGCTTTCTCGTCGTTGGGCAGGCCCGTCGTCATCGGCCCGGCCGGGATGAACACCGCCGGCAGATGGCCGAAGGTCAGCGCCGCGATCACCAGCCCCGGCACGATCTTGTCGCAGACGCCGAGATGGACGGCGGCGTCGAACATGTTGTGGGACAGGCCGATCGCCGCCGCCATGGCGATCACGTCGCGCGAGAACAGCGACAGCTCCATGCCGGGCTGGCCCTGGGTGACGCCGTCGCACATCGCCGGCACGCCGCCGGCGACCTGGGCAATGCCGCCGGCCTCGCGCGCCGCGTCCTTGATCAGCGCCGGAAATGTCTCGAAAGGCTGATGCGCCGACAGCATGTCGTTATAGGAGGTGATGATGCCGAGGTTCGGCACGCGGTCGCCGCCAAGTGCCAGCTTTTCCGAAGGGCTGCACACGGCGAAGCCGTGGGCGAGGTTGCCGCAGGACAGCACGGCCCGGTTGGCGGTGCGGCTCGATGCCTCGGCGATGCGGCCGAGATAGGCCTCGCGCCCCGGTCTGGAGCGTTGGCGGATGCGCTCGGTGATGGCTTCGATGTCGCGTCTCGCGGTCATGGCGTCGGTCCTTTCAGGCGAGGTCCCGCAAACACGGTCCGTGCGGGACCCCTTGGCAAGTTGAAATCAGGGTGCCCAGAAAACCTGTACGGGTCTCTCGGCTGCGTCGAGCACGGCGCGAATGGGCTTTCGCGTTTCCGATGCCATCGCGCTTTCGAATGCCGTGCGCTTGTCCTCGCCCTCGATGTGCAGCGCGACGAAGCCGGCCCTGACGATCCGCGCCAGCGACAGCGTCAGCCGCGGCTCGCCGGCGCTTGTCGCGTGAACCGGGAGCACGACCCTTTCCGAGGAGGGGTCGAGCAGTGGTTCCAGATTGTCGGCGTCAGGAAAAAACGACGCGGTATGGCCATCGGTTCCCATGCCAAGCACGACCACATCGAGCGGCCAGGGCAGCGACCGCAACATCCTGCTATCGGCCTCCGACGTATTGCAGACGGTTTCTGCCTCTTGGTAGAGCGGCACGAAACGTGCGGCTGCGGCGGCGTGTTGCAGAAGATTGGCGGCGACCAGCCCGGCATTGGAGCGCGGCGAGGACGCCGGCACGCAACGCTCGTCGACCAGCGACACCGTGACCTTGTTCCAGGCGATCGGGATGCTCGAAAGCGATGCGAAAAATTTCGCCGGCGTCGTGCCGCCGGAAACGGCGAGCAATGCCGTGCCACGCTCAGCGATCGCAGTGGTCAGGCGGCCTGCGACGTGGCCGGCAAGTGCAGCCGCCAGGTCCTGGCGTTCGGCAAATGCGTGCCAGTTGTAGGCGTCGCTGTTCAATTGCTCTCGTGCCATGTCCGCCCGTCGCGTTCGATCAGCGCAATCGAGGCGGAGGGGCCCCATGTGCCGGCGGTATAGCCCTGCGCCTCCTGCCTGGCGCCTTCCCATGCGTCCTGAATCGGGTCGATCCATTTCCACGCCGCCTCGACCTCGTCGCGGCGCATGAACAGCGTTTGGTTGCCACGGATGACGTCCATGATCAGTCGCTCATAGGCGTCGGGGGCGCGGCCGTCGAAAGATTGCGCGAAGCTCATATCGAGCGGGATCTGGCGCAGCCGCATGCCGCCAGGCCCCGGATCCTTGATCATGATGAACTGCTTGACGCCTTCGTCGGGCTGCAGCCTGATGACCAGTTGGTTGGCCGAGATCGGCCCGGCGCTGTCGCCGAAGATCGAATGCGGGATCGGCTTGAATTCGATGACGATCTCCGAAACGCGTGTCGCCAGCCGCTTGCCCGTCCTGAGGTAGAACGGCACGCCAGCCCAGCGCCAGTTGCCGATTTCGGCCTTGAGCGCAACGAAGGTCTCGGTGTTGCTATTCTTGCCGAGCTCCTCGACATAGCCTTTCACCGGCCCGCCGGCCGAGGCCCCGGCACGGTACTGGCCGCGTACCGTGTGCTTGGGCGCTTCATTGCCGTTGATGCGTTTCAGCGCGCGCAGAACCTTCAGCTTTTCGTCGCGCACGGCGTCGGCGTCCATCGACGACGGCGCCTCCATGGCGACGAGGCAGAGAAGCTGCAGCATGTGGTTCTGCACCATGTCGCGCAACGCGCCCGCCTTGTCGTAATAGGTGACGCGGTCTTCGAGGCCGACGGTCTCGGCCACGGTGATCTGCACATGATCGACATTGGCGGAATTCCACAGCGGCTCGTAGAGCGCATTGGCAAAGCGCAGCGCCATCAGGTTCTGCACCGTTTCCTTGCCGAGATAGTGATCGATGCGGAAAATCTGGCTTTCATGGAAATCGTCGCCGACCAAATCGTTGAGCTGGCGCGCCGAGGCGAGATCGCGCCCGATCGGCTTCTCCAGCACGATGCGCGAGTTCGGCGTGATCAGCCCGTTCTCTTTCAGCTTGTGAGAGATGTCGCCGAACAGCGCCGGCGCAACCGCCAGGTAGAAGGCACGGATGCATTCGCTGTCGCCGATCGCCGTCTTCAATTTGTCGAAGCCCGCGCCGGTCGTCGCGTCAGCCGAGACGTAGGAAAGCCGGGCAAGGAACGTCTCCAGCTCCGCGGCGTCGATATCGGCCGGTTTCACATGGTCGGAAATCGCCTGCCTGGCGAAAGCCTGGAATTCCTCGTCGGTCATTTTCGAGCGCGAGGTGCCGATGATGCGCGTCGGTTCGGAAAACTGATGGCCGCGCTGGCGATGATAGAGTGACGGCAAAAGCTTGCGTTCCGACAGATCGCCGGTGCCGCCGAAAATGATGAAGTCGAAAGGGTCGACGGGAATGATCTGGCTGGTCATGGTCTGTCCGCTCTGACGCCGCTCGCTGTGGTGCGGTGGATATAATCTAATCGATTTAGATTTTCCAGTGACACGGCGTCACATCCCAGGGCCAATCGGGTGTTTGCCGATTGTCCTGAGGTGTGCCCTTGACACTGGCGCAACCCGGACGCTTGTCGGCGAGGTGGTTCCGGGAGGCCTTCGCGGATGCAGCATAGAGCGGGATCGAGGCGAAAGCCAAAGGAGAAATCGAGAGTATATTGATCTTTCGGCGGCCATTGCCGGAGGCTGCCGGAGCGGGGAGTCTTCAATCATGAGTGAGAAAGCCATGCGCCTGGATAACAAAGTTGCCATCATCACCGGTGCCGCGTCAGGCTTCGGCGAGGGCATGGCCAAGCGTTTTGCCGAGGAGGGCGCCAAGGTTGTTGTCGCCGACCTCAACGCCAAGGGCGCCGAACGCGTCGCCAACGAGATCGGCCGGGCGGCGATCTGGACCCAGACGGACGTCTCGACCCGTTCCGAGTTCGACGAGATGGTCTATGCCGCAAAGAGTGCCTTTGGCCGCATCGACATCATGGTCAACAATGCCGGCTACACCCATCGCAACGGCGATATGCTCGAGGTCGACGAGACGACCTTCGATCTGATCACGGCCGTCAACATGAAGGCGATCTACCACGCCGCCCTGGCGGTCGTGCCGGTGATGGCTAGGCAAGGCGGCGGCGTCATCCTGACCACGGCCTCGACCGCCGGCATCAGGCCGCGGCCCGGCCTCACCTGGTACAATGCGTCGAAGGGCTGGGCGATCACCGCGACCAAATCCATGGCGGTGGAACTCGCGCCGAAGAACATCCGCGTCAACTGCCTGTGCCCGGTCGCCGGCGAGACCGGCATGCTGGAAGAATTCATGGGCGCCGACACGCCCGAAATCCGCGAGAAATTCCGCGCCTCGATCCCACTTGGCCGGCTTTCGACCCCGCTCGACATAGCCAACGCGGCGCTCTGGCTGGCGTCGGCCGATGCGGCCTTCGTCACTGGCGTGGCGCTGGAGGTCGACGGCGGACGGTGCATCTGAGCCGTCCGGCCCTGTCGGTTTCAAGTTTGACCTGACCGTCCCTCGCACGCGGGCGGTTGATTGCGGCAGCCAAATGAGCCGTGGGCAACGTCAAAGAACGGCCTGACCGATGCTAGGCGCCGGTCTTGACGAAGCTCTTGTAGATCCAGCCGCGTTTGCCGTTGTAGACGATCTGGCACCATTTCTTGCAGCCCATCACCTGAACCGAGGTCTTGGCGGGAATGGTGACGATGGCGGCCGCACTGTTCTTCGGACCGGTGCGCATGGTGACGCCCCTGAGGATGCGTCCGGTCTCTGCCGCGCTCGCTGGCTTGGCCTCGACTTTGGCCTGGGCGCCATCCTTCTGTGTCGCGGCCGGCAGCGGCTTCGGGGTCGAGATGGCGGCGGTTGGCGCACCGTCCGTCGCCGCCTTGGCGGGAGCCGCGACTTTGGCAATCAATGCTGCCACTTTGGTTTTCGCTGCCGGATCGGCGAATGCCGCCGCAGTGGACGGCTTGTCTGCTTTTTCAGCCTGGCCCGCCATCTGGCCGCCCGCCGTCTGGCCGCCCCCCGTCTGGCCGGATGTGGTCTTCGGTCCCGATCCTGTCCAGCGAGGGTCATTGGGCGCCAGCGCCGCTATCTCGGCCTTCGCTGCAACCACCGCCGACGAAATCGCATCGGTCTTGCTTGCAGCCTGCTGTGCCGCTTCTATCCTCGCGGCCGCGGCCGCGGCCGGCACAATCCTTGTCGTTTTCACCGGAATGCTGGAAACGATCTGCTCGGGACTGGCGACCGCTTGCCTCTCGGTGGCCGGCAATGCCAGCCATAGCGCCATCGCTGCCACGCCAAGCAGCGCTGCTGTTCCAAACGCGGCGATGACCAGATGCAGGTTCGACCGGATCTGCCGCCAGAACCTGGGCTGCATGTCGTAGCCAAACTGCATCGCAAAGCGCCGTCGTTCCGGCGCGCCGAAACTGAAGGGCTCTCTCACTCTTACAACCTCCATTTGCGGCCCAACGTTCTTACGACCTGGGCCGGGAAACCGGCATCTGGTCGGCATTGGTCCCAATCCAACGCGGGCAGGCCCGCAAAATCCCCCTTCGACTGCCCAGAACCGGCATCCTTTGCCGGCGATTGTGGCATCACTGCGCCCTTGCCGGGCGGATTCTGCACCTTTACGATCGATTCTGCAACTTGCAAGGGATTTTGCAACCTTTGGTTATATGCGGTCCCTCAAGGCATACCAGTTGAGCGCAAGAAACATCAGAGGCGCGCGCAAGCGCCGGCCACCGGGAAAGGCCGGGATGTTCAGGTCCTCGATCAGCCTCAGCCGGTCCCGGTTGCCGGCGACGGTTTCGGCATAGAGCTTGCCGAAAAAGTTCGACAGCATGACGCCGTGGCCGGAATAGCCGCCGACCGAGATCACATTGGGCATCACCTCGCGCACGAACGGTTTTCTCGGCATCGTGATGCCGACATAGCCGCCCCAGCCATGGGTGATCTCGACATCCCTGAGGTCAGGGTAAAGCTCGGCGATCTGCCGGCGGATGTGGACATGGATGTCTTTCGGATCGTTGACCGCGTAGATCTCGCGCCCGCCGAACAGCAGCCGCCCATCCGTCGATTTGCGGAAGTAGCGCACGACGAAGCGGGAATCGTCGACCGCCTCACCGCCCGGCAACACGTTTGAATCCGCAAGCGGCACCGTCGCGCCGATGAAGGAGCCGATCGGCATGATATGCGCGGCACTGATCGGCTCGAGCGTGCCGCCATGGGCGTTGACGCCGATCAGACATTTCTCGGCTGATATCGTGCCTTTCGGCGTCGTGACCCTGATCTTGCCGCCAACGGACGCGATGGCGCTCGCCGGCGTCTGCTCGAACAGCTGCGCGCCCGCCTGCGCCGCCACTTTTGCCGTGCCGATCACCAGCTTCAGCGGATGGATGTGCCCGGTGCCGGTGTCGCGGGTGCCGCCGAAATAGCGCGCCGAGCCCAACCGCTCCGCCGTCTCCCTGGCGTCCATGAAGCTGATGTGTGGATAGCCGAAGCGGTTCGCCATGATCTCGGCATGCGCTTTGTAGTCATCGACATAGCGCTGCTTGTGCGCCACCGACATCTGGCCTTGCATGTAGTCGATCTCGATCTTGTTGACGGCGGCGAATTCGAGGAGATGCGCCTTGGCCTCTTCGGCGAGGTCGAACAGCGCCTTGGCCCGGGAAAAGCCATATTCCGCTTCGAGCTCCTCGGCCCAGGCGCGCTGACCGGTGCCGAGCTGGCCGCCATTGCGGCCCGATGCGCCGTCGCCGAAACGATGCGCTTCGACCAGCACGACATTGCTGCCGGCCCTGGCGAGGTGCACCGCCGCCGACAGGCCGGTAAAACCGCCGCCAACGACGACGACGTCGCACCTCAGGTCACCGTCGAGCGCCGTGTATTCGGGCCGTGGACCGGCCGTGTCCTCATACCAGGAGCGGCCGGGGGAGATTGGGGATTGGTAGGGCATGATGCTCGGAGTAGGGGAGTAGGGGAGTAGGAGAGTAGGAGAGTAGGGCAGTAGGGCAGTAGGGCAGTAAGGAGATGTTAGTCGGCTGAAAGTTTGCGGATTAGGAGCCGAAGAAGCTTTCCCACACTTTCGGTGCTCGCCAATAATGAAGCCGCTGTCCCGTTCGGCGCGATGCCGGTACGCTCAGCGATCAGAAGCTGCGTTTCCAGCTCCTTCAGTGACCCTTGAGCGATACGGAGAAATTGCTGATAGGAACCCCGTACCTCTCTGCCATAGCCTTCCGCTATGTTCGCCGGCACCGAGCTTGCGGCGCGCCGCACTTGGCTGGTCAGTCCATAAAGTTCCTCCTTCGGCCAGGATTTCGTCGCGCCGTAAACCGCCACCGCAAGGTCCATTGCCTGCTGCCTAACTATTAAACCTTGTAGGAACCCGTTTTCTCAGTCATTTCCCCTACTCCCCTACTCCTCCTACACATTCAACAACAGATACTCCCGCTCCCACGGGCTGATCACTTCCATGAAGGTCTCGAATTCCGCCCGCTTGATCGCCGCATAGGTGGCGGCGAACGACTTGCCGAGCAGCGCGCAGAGTTCCTCGTCGGCTTCGAACAGGTCGACGGCCTCGAGCAGGCTGCGCGGCAGGTCGATCTCGGCCGCGTTGGCGGTGGTGAGAACCGGCGGTTCGGCCTTGATCTTGTTGGTCATGCCGATCAGCCCGCAGGCGAGCGATGCGGCCATCGCCAGATAGGGATTGGCGTCGGAGGAGGGGATGCGGTTCTCGACGCGCCTGGCTGCCGGGTCGGAGCGCGGGACGCGGAAGGCGGTGGTGCGGTTGTCGTAGCCCCATTTGTTGTTGACCGGCGCCGAAGCCGACTGCGTCAGCCGGCGATAGGAATTGACGTAGGGCGCAAACATCACCAGCGCGTTCGGCACATGTTTCTGCATGCCGCCGAGGAAATGGAAGAAGGCTTCGGTTTCCGAGCCGTCCTCGGCAGAAAAGACGTTTCTGCCGGTCTTCTTGTCGATGATCGATTGGTGGATATGCATGGCCGAGCCGGGCTGCCCCTGGATCGGCTTGGCCATGAAGGTGGCATAGATCTCATGCTTCAGCGCCGCCTCGCGGATGGTGCGCTTGAACATGAACACCTGATCGGCCAGTTCGATCGGATCGCCGTGGCGCAGATTGATCTCGAGCTGGCCGGCGCCTTCCTCGTGGATCAGCGTGTCGATCTCCAGGCCCTGGCTTTCGGAGAAATGGTAGATGTCGTCGATCAGTTCGTCGAACTCGTTGACGCCGGCGATCGAATAGCCGGCGCCACCGCCGATCGCCCGTCCCGAACGCCCGACCGGCGGGGTCAGCGGGTAGTCCGGATCGGGATTCTTGCGCACCAGGTAGAACTCGATCTCGGGCGCCACCACCGGCTTCAGCCCGCGCTTGTCGTAAGCGGCAAGCACACGCTTCAGCACGTTGCGCGGCGTGAACTCGACCGAGCGGCCGTCCTGGTGGACGAGGTCGCAGATGACCGCCGCCGTCGGGTCCTCTTCCCACGGCACCACGGTCAGCGTCGAAAGGTCCGGCATCAGCTTGAGGTCGCCGTCGTCTTCCGGATAGTTGAAGCCGTTGCCGTTCTCGGGGTAGCCGCCGGAGATCGTCGTCATGAACACCGCCGAAGGCAGCGCCAGCGAGGTGTTGGAGGTGAATTTCTTCGACGGCATCATCTTGCCGCGCGCAACACCGGCCTGGTCGGGGGTGATGCATTCGATATCCTCGATGCCGCGCCACGCCAGCCAGGCGCCGACTTCCTTCCAGTTTTTCACACCACGTTGATTTTTCACGAAGGCAGGCGTGCGGATACGTCCTCCGCGGCTCGACGGACGGACTTCCTTTTTTGCAGGCGGCATCATTCACCAGATTGGGTTGCGGATTTGGGAGTATAGCCGGGGCCGGTGATGGAAGGGAAGGGGAGCCGGCCCTGCCTTCGCCCGCCAGTTGAAAATTGCTCCAGGCAGCTTAGGTTCGACGCAAGTCCAATGACCTCGGCTGAAGACGCCGAATGCGGAACCATGAATTGACCACGATCGGCTTCGATGCCGACGACACGCTCTGGCAGAACGAGCAGTTCTTCCGCATCACCGAAAAGCGCTTTGCCGCGCTGCTCGCCGATCATGCCGAGGAGGAGCACATCTCGGCAAGATTGCTGGAAGCCGAGAAGCGCAACCTCGCCGTTTACGGCTTCGGCATCAAGGGGTTTACCCTGTCGATGATCGAAACGGCGATCGAGATTACCGACGGCCGCGCGCCGGCCTCGGTCATCGCCGAAATTCTCGCCGCGGGCCGCGAGATGCTTGGCCATCCGATCGAGGCGCTGCCTCATGCGCGCGAAACCGTTGAAAAACTGGCGGACGCCTATCGCCTGGTGCTGATCACCAAGGGCGACCTTTTCGATCAGGAACGCAAGCTGGCGCAATCGGGCCTCGGTGACCTGTTCGATGCCGTCGAGATCGTCAGCGACAAGAGCCCCGCCACTTATACCAGCATCTTCAGCCGCCACGGTGATGGCGCCGAAAAAAGCATGATGGTCGGCAATTCGCTGAAGTCGGACGTGGTGCCGGCCATCGAGGCCGGCAGTTGGGGCATCCACGTGCCGCATGAGCTGACCTGGGCGCTGGAACATGTCGAGCCGCCGGTCACCGCGCCTCGCTTCCGCCAGATAGCCGATCTCTCGGAATTGCCCCCGCTGGTCGAAAGCATCGGGAAAGCCGGCTGATCGCATGTCTCGGCGTCGAACCGGACGTGCGCGGCAGGCGTATCGATGCCGGACATAGCGCGTCGCAATCCTTGTTGTTCGCTCCGCCAAAGAGCCGCGCTGTCGCTGACCCTCCATCGTGCGGCCCCTCCATCGCGCGGCCCCTCCATCGCGCGGCTCTTGAACAATCGATGCTGTAAAATCGTTTTCTACTTGCAAATCAGTCGCAATTGCAGAATATGCGACAAGCGCGGCGTTACAGCGCCCGCGCGGCATGCGAGTAATCGCGACAGGAGATTTTGATGATCGAGAGATACGGGCGATGGGTTGCCGTCGGGTTGATGGCTGCGGTTTTCGCTGCGGCAGTGGCTTCAAGCCAAGCGAAAGCGCAGGAAAAATTCAAGGCCGTGACGACCTTCACCGTCATCGCCGACATGGCGAAGAACGTGGCGGGCGACGCAGCGATCGTGGAATCGATCACCAAGCCGGGGGCGGAGATCCACAATTACGCGCCGACGCCGGGCGACATTCAGCGGGCTCAGGGCGCAAAGCTCATTCTGTGGAACGGGCTCAACCTCGAAGTCTGGTTCGAAAAATTCTTCCAGAACCTCAGCGACGTGCCCGGCGCCATCGTCTCCGAGGGCGTCCAGCCGATGAGCATCGCCGAGGGACCCTATACCGGCAAACCGAATCCGCATGCCTGGATGTCGCCGACAAACGCGCTGATCTACGTCGACAACATCCGCGACGCCTTCGTCGAGCACGATCCGGCGCATGCCGAGACCTACAAGGCCAATGCGGAAGCCTACAAGGCAAAGATAGAGGCGGCCGTCGCGCCGATCCGCGATAAGCTTGCCTCGATCCCGCAGGACAGGCGCTGGCTGGTGTCGAGCGAAGGCGCTTTCTCCTACCTCGCACGCGATTTCGCGCTGAAGGAGCTTTATTTGTGGCCGATCAACGCTGACCAGCAAGGCACCCCGCAGCAGGTTCGCAAGGTGATCGACGCCGTCAGGGACAACAAGATCGTCGCCGTCTTCAGTGAAAGCACCGTGTCGGACAAGCCGGCCCGGCAGGTCGCGCGCGAGACGGGGGTCCATTACGGTGGCGTGCTCTACGTCGATTCCCTCAGCGAGGCGGACGGCCCGGTGCCGACCTATATCGACCTGCTGCGTGTGACATCGGATACAATTCAGAAAGGCCTCGCCGCAGGGCTGTCGCAATGAACGAAGCCGTTCCGCCTCTTGCCGCCGCGTCCGAGGATGCGGGAGGCGGTCTCGCCGTGCGCGGCGCGACCGTCACCTACCGCAACGGCCTCACGGCGCTGCGCGATGCGAGCTTTGAAATTCCGACAGGCACGATCACGGCACTTGTCGGCGTCAACGGCTCGGGCAAGTCGACGCTGTTCAAAGCCATCATGGGCTTCGTGCGGCTGGCAAAGGGAGAGATTCTTGTTCTCGGACGGCCGGCCGCGGCCGCGCTGAGGAAGAACGTCGTCGCCTATGTGCCGCAGGCCGAGGAGGTCGACTGGGACTTTCCAGTACTGGTCGAGGACGTCGTCATGATGGGGCGTTACGGCCATATGGGCATGATGCGCATTCCGAAGGCTGCTGATCGCGAGGCGGTTACATCGGCGCTTGCGCGAGTCGGCATGAGCGATTTCCGCAAGCGCCAGATCGGCGAGCTTTCGGGCGGGCAGAAGAAGCGCGTCTTTCTCGCTCGGGCGCTGGCGCAGGACGGGCGCGTCATCCTGCTCGACGAGCCCTTCACTGGCGTCGACGTCAGGACCGAGGACGCTATCATCGAACTGCTGCGCGCGCTCCGGGACGAAGGCCGGGTGATGCTGGTCTCGACGCATAATCTGGGTAGCGTGCCGGAGTTCTGCGACCGTGCCGTGCTGCTCCGGAACACGGTCCTTGCCTACGGGCCGACAGGCCAGACCTTCACGCAGGCGAACCTGGAAAAGGCTTTCGGCGGCGTCTTGCGTCATTTCGTGCTGGGCGGCGCCGGACTGCATGAGGACGACGACAGGCGCCGCCTTGCCGTCATCACCGACGACGAGCGGCCACTGGTCTTCTACGGAGAGAACGGAGCCATGCAGCACAAGATGCGGGAACCGGACGAATGAGTGTCCTGCTCGAGCCGTTCGGCTACGAATATATGCTCAATGCCATGTGGGTGTCCGCCCTGGTCGGCGGTGTCTGCGCCTTCCTGTCCTGCTATCTGATGCTGAAAGGCTGGTCGCTGATCGGTGACGCGCTCTCGCATTCGATCGTGCCGGGCGTCGCCGGCGCCTATATGCTGGGCCTTCCCTTCTCGATCGGCGCCTTCTTCTCCGGCGGGCTCGCCGCCGCGGCGATGCTCTTCCTCAACCAGCGCACCAAGCTGAAGGAAGACGCCATCATCGGCCTGATCTTCTCCTCCTTCTTCGGCCTCGGCTTGTTCATGGTGTCGCTGTCGCCGACCTCGGTGAATATCCAGACGATCGTGCTCGGCAACATTCTGGCCATCACTCCGGAAGACACGCTTCAGCTCGCTATCATAGGCTTCGTCTCGCTCGCCGTCCTGCTGGTGAAATGGAAGGATCTGATGGTGGTCTTCTTCGACGAGAGCCATGCCCGCTCGATCGGCCTCAACCCGAGCGCGCTCAAGATCATGTTCTTCATGCTGCTATCGGCCTCCACGGTCGCCGCGCTTCAGACCGTCGGCGCCTTCCTGGTCATCTGCATGGTGGTGACCCCCGGCGCGACCGCCTATCTTCTGACAGACCGGTTTCCGCGCCTGCTCGTCATCGCGGTCGGCATCGGCGCGGCGACGAGTTTCACCGGCGCCTATGCCAGCTATTTCCTCGACGGCGCCACCGGCGGCATCATCGTCGTGCTGCAGACGCTGATCTTTCTCGCCGCCTTCTTCTTCGCTCCCAAGCATGGAATGCTGGCAGCCCGCCGCCGCTCGGCGCGGGCCTTGGAGGCCAGCCTGTGAGCGTCCTCGATACACTGCTTACCCCCTTCCAGTTCGGCTTCATGGTCAATGCGCTGATTGCTTCGGTGCTGGTCGCCGTGCCGACGGCGCTGCTCTCCTGCTTTCTCGTTCTCAAGGGCTGGTCGCTGATGGGCGACGCCATCAGCCACGCCGTCTTTCCCGGCGTGGTCATCGCTTACATCCTCGGATTCCCCTATTCGATCGGCGCCTTCGCCGCCGGGATGGTCTGCGCTCTAGCCACCGGCTTCCTCAAGGACAACAGCCGCATCAAGCAGGACACGGTCATGGGCATCGTCTTCTCCGGCATGTTCGGCTTCGGCCTGGTGCTCTACGTAAAAATCCAGTCCGACGTGCATCTCGACCACATATTGTTCGGCGACGTTCTGGGCATCGGCCTGCGCGACATCGTCGAAACGGGGCTCATTGCTGCGATTACGGCCGGCATCATCGGCATCAAGTGGCGCGACTTCCTGCTGCACGCCTTCGACCCGGCTCAGGCGCGCGCGGTCGGTCTTCGGGTCAACCTGCTCCATTACGGCCTGCTTTGCCTGATCTCGCTCACCATCGTCGGCGCGCTGAAGGCGGTCGGCATCATCATGGCCATCGCCATGCTGATCGCGCCGGGCGCCATCGCCTTCCTGCTGACAAGGCAGTTCAGCGCCATGCTGATCCTGTCGGTGGCGATCGCGGTCGCCGCATCGTTTCTGGGCGTCTATCTGTCCTTCTTCATCGACAGCGCACCGGCGCCGACCATCGTTCTCATGCTGTCTGCCGCCTTCATTGC
This sequence comes from Mesorhizobium sp. WSM4810, assembly GCF_055811235.1. NCBI lineage: Bacteria > Pseudomonadati > Pseudomonadota > Alphaproteobacteria > Hyphomicrobiales > Phyllobacteriaceae > Mesorhizobium > Mesorhizobium sp. WSM4810. Next base: position 147,589 of record NZ_JBVVQV010000001.1, read on the forward strand.
TGCTTTCGTCGTCACCACACTCAAGGCGGGCCGAATGGAGCTCGGCGAGGAGGGCTAATGCATGTCGCCCAAAAGCATGCCCTCGGGCCTGACCCGGGGGTGCGCAGCGGTTTTGGGATAACGACATGCATAAAACAAGAACTCAAGCGCGTCGCATGAATCCCTTCAGACGCGACGCGCTTTAGAAACTGGCGGTCATTCTCTGGTTTGACGAGAGCGACGCTGTTTCTGGATCGGCTTCACGTAGATCTCCAGTCTGTGGCTGATGATCGTGAATCCGTGCTGTCGAGCGATTTCCTCCTGGAGCCGCTCGATCTCCGCCGACTGGAACTCGATGACATCTCCGGTCTCGATGTTGATGAGATGATCGTGATGCTCGCGGGGGACGGTTTCGTATCTGGCGCGCCGATCGCCAAAGGTGTGCCGCTCCAGAATGCCCTTTTCGCGCAGAAGGCTGACGGTGCGATAGACAGTGGCGAGCGCGATCGTCGGCTCGATGGCGACAACACGGCGATGGAGTTCCACCACATCCGGATGGTCGCTGGATTCGGATAGAACGCGCATGATGACGCGGCGCGGACCGGTGATGCGCAGTCCGAGTTCCCTGCAAAGCGCGGCGATGGTCTGTTCTGAGGACATGTCATGATCCGCCAATATCGACAGCCATGTCGCGAAGTCGGAACATGCCTGCGGATTTGTTCGAAGGTGCTATCCCAGATGCGTCGCAATTGCAAAAGGACATCGGACTGGGTTCGCTGTCAGGCGGTCACACACTGACACAAGATATCCAGATCCGATCGCAAGAAGCGAGGAAGGAGCCGGATAGACGCCGGCTAGCTGCGTCCGAGCCCGATCAAATGGTCGATCACCGGCTGCAGCCGTTCGGTCGTGATCGGCTTGGCGACCACCGCATCGACGACGCTCGACAGGCCGAGGCTCTCCGGTGTGCCGCTTTTGGTCGAGAGCAGGATCACCGAGGGACGCGATCTGCCCGAGATGCGTCGAAGCGCGTCGATACGCGACATCAGTGCGTCGCAGTCCTTGTTGTCGGCTCCGCCATCGAGGACGATCGCTCCGGGATTGAGCGAGCGCAGCGTCGTTGCTGCCGTTTCGGGCGATTCCGAGATCGGTTTGAGCCCGGACCGTTCGACGATTTTCGAAACCACCACCCGGTTGACCGGCGATTTTCCGACGACGAGCACGCGGGTGAAGTCGGTGAGCATTTCGGGGTCCACATTCCGGCTCATCAAACTCAACTGGTTCACAGTGCGATTTAAGGGGCGCATGAGCAGGGCGGGCACTCGCTAGTTTCAATGCAGGGTTGTACTTTGGAAACAATTGCCGTGAGATCGCTGCCTATGTCAAGCTGAAATGGCCGGCGTCGAGAACATCGCAAGAAAGGTTAAAATTTAAAGCAAGTTCTTTTCTGGCCGTGCATGCAAACTGGTTGTGCAAGTGCAAATCACCTGCGCAGAGAACTGCGCAGGTGATGCCGCATCCGCCAGCAGGATTTCGTCGGATTTCGATCAGCCGACGCTCCGCTGCGTGACGATGACCGGGATCAGCAGGTCGCCCCAGTTGCCGTCGCCGCCATGGTGCCGTGCCGAGCGCACCAGTTCCACCGACACACCGGCCTCGACCGCCTTCATCACCGACTGGTTGAGCCTGTGCAGGTCGTTGGCCAACATGCGGATGGTCGCCTGCTGGTCGACGGTCATGGTGGTGGCCTGTTCTTCGGCCCGTTCCTTGACGCGGCTTATCGATGCCATTGGTCTTCTCCTTGCGTATTTTTTACCCCTTTTGGGGCGTTGCCTCTATTTTGTTGCGTTCGTGCTATTCCGCCGCCGGTTTGAACTGGGCGTGCTCGGTCGATTCATGCATGGCCGTGGTCGAAGACCGGCCACCGGTGATCGCCACCGACACGGCGTCGAAATAGCCGGTGCCGACTTCGCGCTGGTGCTTGGTCGCGGTGTAGCCGTGGGCTTCCGCCGCGAATTCAGCCTCCTGCAGTTCGGAATAAGCCGCCATCTGACGCGCCTTGTAGCCGCGGGCGAGTTCGAACATGCCGAAATTGAGCTGGTGAAAACCGGCCAGCGTGATGAACTGGAACTTGTAGCCCATGGCGCCGAGTTCCTTCTGGAACCTGGCGATGGTGGCATCGTCGAGGTTCTTCTTCCAGTTGAACGACGGCGAGCAATTATAGGCGAGAAGCTTGCCAGGATGGTGCCTGTGCACGCCCTCGGCGAACTTTTTGGCCTGCGCCAGATCGGGCTTGGAGGTTTCGCACCAGATCAGGTCGGCGTGGGGCGCGTAGGCAACGGCCCGTGCGATGCAGGGCTCGATGCCGTTCCTGACTTGATAGAAGCCCTCCACCGTACGGCCGGCGCCATAGTCGACGAAGGGCTGGTCGCGCTCGTCGATGTCGGAGGTGAGCAGCTTTGCCGCTTCCGCGTCGGTGCGCGCGACGACCAGCGTCGGCGTGCCCATGACGTCGGCGGCAAGCCGCGCGGCGTTGAGGTTGCGGATGTGTGCGGCGGTTGGGATCAGGACCTTGCCGCCGAGATGGCCGCACTTCTTCTCCGACGCCAGCTGGTCCTCGTAGTGGACGCCGGCGGCACCCGCCTCGATGAAGGCCTTCATGATCTCGAAGGCGTTGAGCGGTCCGCCGAAGCCGGCTTCCGCATCGGCGACAACAGGCGCGAACCAGGTGTCGACCGAAAGCCCCCTGCCTTCGGAGGTCTCGATCTGGTCGGCGCGCTGCAGGGTGCGGTTGATGCGCTTGACCAGTTCGGGCGCCGCATTGGCGGGATAAAGCGACTGGTCCGGATACATGGCGGATGCGGTGTTGGCATCGGCCGCGACCTGCCATCCAGACAGGTAGATCGCCTTCAGTCCGGCCCGGACCTGCTGCATCGCCTGGTTGCCCGACATGGCGCCGAGCGCGTTAACGAAATCCTCTTCGTGGATGAGCTTCCAGAGCCGGTTGGCGCCCATTTCGGCGAGGCTCTGCCGGATCTGGACCGAACCGCGCAGCCGCTTCACGTCGTCCGGCGAGTAGGGCCGCTCGATGCCGTCGAAGCGGCCTTCCGGCGCCGAGGGGACGAGGTTGTAAAAATCAGTCATTGGTCGCTCCGACAGATCGTTGCTGGGATAGAAACGCCGCCTCATGAAAATTTCTGCGCCGTTTTGGTATGACAGCATTTACATTTTGGCGCGGGCCAGGCGAGGAAAACCAGAGGATTGGCTGGAAAATAAGGGAAAACCTGTGTTGCGTTTGACAGTCAGGCGCTGTAAATCTGTCATGATTGTAAAAGGCCGGCATGGCAGCGCCGCGCGGGAGTCATGTAAATTCTGTCAAGGACAGCCGAGTGGCCGATCAAAAAATCTTCGCCGGGCCGCGCATCCGCCGCATCCGCAGCGCCAAGGGCCTGACCCAGACGGCGATGGCCGAAGGTCTTGGCATCTCGCCGTCCTACCTCAATCTCATCGAGCGCAACCAGCGGCCGCTGACGGTTCAGCTGATCCTCAAGCTGGCATCTGTCTACAAGGTCGACCCGCATGAATTGCAGGGCGAGGCGAGGGGGTCGGTCACCGCCCTGAAGGAAGTGTTTTCAGATCCGCTGCTGGTCGGCGAATTGCCTGGCGACCAGGAACTGATCGAGCTTGCCGAGGCGGCGCCCAACGCTTCCGCCGCGGTGATAAAACTGTTTCGCGCTTATCGCGAGCAGGCCGAGCGCCTTTCCGACCTCAACGAACTCCTGGCGCGCGATGGCAAAGCGACGGCGCTGTCCGGCGCCCGCCTGCCGATCGACGAGGTGCACGAGATTTTCGAGCGCCGTCCGAACCATTTTGCCGCGCTGGAAGAGGAGGCCGAGGCATTCATTTCGGTGCTCGATCCCGGCGACGACCTGCTCGGTGCGCTGAAGGCCTGGCTGAAGCGCGAATACGGCATCGTCGTCAAGGTGCTGCCGGTCGCCACCATGCCGAATTGGCGCCGCCGCTACGACCGCCATTCGCAGCGTCTGTTCCTGTCCGAGCGCCTGTCGCCGTTCGACCAGTTGCGCGAGGTGGCGATGGAGGCCTGCCTGATCCGCATGACGGTCGCCGTGGCAAGCGAGATCCAGGCGCTGAAGCTGACCACGGATGAGGCCCGCCGGCTCGCCCGCTTCGAGCTTGGCCGCTACGCTGCCCACGCGCTGATGATGCCCTATCAATCCTTTCACGCAGCCGCCACACGCGCGCGTTACGACATCGACGTGCTGCGCTCGCGCTTCGGCGTCTCCTTCGAGCAGGCGGCGAACCGGTTGACCACGCTGCAGCGGCCGGGCACGCCGGGCGTGCCCTTCTTCATGCTCGAGGTCGACAACGCCGGCAACCGCTTCCGCAAGGCTGGCAGCCAGGGTTTTCCGCAGAGCCGCTTCGGCGGCGGCTGTCCAAAGCTTCCCGTGCATGCCGCCTTTACCCAGCCCGGCCAGATCTTCGTCGAGGCGGTGGAAATGCCCGACGGCGCCGAATTCCTCTGCGTCGCCCGCACGCTCGAGGGGCCGCAAGGCTCGTTTGCGGAGCGCCCGCGCCGTACCGCACTTCTGCTCGGCTGCGACATCGGCTTTCGTGACGAGATCGTCTACGGCGCGGCACTGCCGGGGCCGGCTGCCGCTGCGGCCGGAAAAGCCGGACAGGGCACAAATCCGGCCACGCCGGTTGGCCCGGCCTGCCGGCTGTGCGAACGCATCGGCTGCCTCGCCCGCGCCGAGCCGCCGGTGACGCGCCCGCTCGGCCTCGACGAGATGGTGACCGGATTAAGCGCCTTCGATTTCCAGTGAGGTCCCGGCAGGCGACTGCCGTCTTTGCCACAACCGTCGCTGCCCGGTGGACCACGCTCCGCCGCTGCCTTTGCGATAGGCGAATGTGGCACGTTTCTGTCGTCCGCTATGCATCGTGTTGCCTCGAAACCGCCGACAGTCGCCATCATGACCGATACATCATCACCGTTAGCCGTTTCGCCTGTCGTCTCGCCGCGTGACGAGCGTGTCGGCTTCCTGTTGATTTTCCTGTCGGCGCTGATGTGGAGTTTCGGCGGCGCCATCGCCCGTTTCATCGACGCCGGAGACAGCTGGACGGTGGTGTTCTGGCGCTCGGTCTGGGCCGCCGCCTTCCTGATCTGCTTCATGGTCTGGCGCGACGGCTGGCACGGCACGGTGAGGTTGTTCCGCGGCATGGGCCTGTCCGGCCTTGCCGTGGCGTTCTGCTTCGCCACCGCATCGACCTCATTCGTCGTGGCGCTTGCCTACACCACCGTCGCCAACATCCTTTTGATGCAGGCCGGCGTGCCGCTCCTGGCGGCGCTGTTTGCCTGGGTGCTGTTTCGCGAACGGGTGGCGTTGGCGACCTGGGTGGCGATTGCCGCCGTCATTGCCGGCGTTGCCATCATGGTATCGGAATCGCTCGATGGCGCGGTGTCGCCCATCGGCGACGGCCTGGCGCTGCTCATCGCCGTGATGTTTTCGATCGCCACCGTCATCACGCGACGCTTTGCCCATGTGCGCATGACGCCGGCGACCTGCCTCGGCACGATGATTGCCGCCGCATTCGCGGCGTCCCAGGCATCGCAATTCGGCGTTTCCAGCAGCGACATGGGCTTCCTGTTTGCATTCGGCGTGGTCAATCTCGGTCTCGGCCTTGCCTTCTTCGCCACCGGCGCCCGGCTGGTCCCGGCTGCGGTCGCAGCACTGCTCGGCACTTTCGAGCCGATCCTCGGCCCGATCTGGGTCTGGCTCATCCATTCCGAGGTGCCGTCGGGACGCACCATCCTTGGAGGCACGGTCGTGGTCACGGCGCTGCTCGTCCATATCGGGCTCGAATTCAAGCGTCAGGCGCGGCCGGTGCGGCCGGGTGTCACCGGCATGCCGTCGCCTAACTGATGCAGCGCACGCGCCAAAGCGAGATGAGCCATTGACAATGGCGCAGCCGCGCGGGCAGGCTGCAAATACGGCAACAACAAGACAGGCTCATCTTGCCAAGTCTCCCCTCCGGCCCGACCGAGACCGGACAACATCGTCGTATCCCTGCCCGCGCCGTGGCGAGAGCCTTTGACGGCGCCGGAATGCCACCTGGATCACGACAAAGGAACCGGGGGCTCGGCCGTTGCGCATCGAACCGCTGTCGTGTTGACGGTTCGCGCTTGTCGCTTGTCGGAAAGCTCAATAATCTGAAGCAAACGCCCAGCCGCGCAGCCCCGCGACGTGCTGGCGATGGAACACTCATCAAAGGAGAGACGCATGATCCGCAAAGCATTCTGGCTTTCGGCGACCTCGGCATTTCTGGCGCTTTTCACCCTCGGCGCTCATGCCCAGGACCGCGTCGTCAACGTCTATAACTGGTCGGATTACATCGACAGTTCGATCATCGACGACTTCACCAAGGAAACGGGCATCAAGGTCACCTACGATACCTTCGATTCCAACGAGCTGCTTGAGACGAAACTGCTTGCCGGCGGCAGCGGCTACGACGTTGTCGTGCCGACCGCCAATTTCCTCGCACGCCAGATCCAGGCAGGGGTGTTCCAGAAGCTCGACAAGTCGAAGCTGCCCAACATTTCCAACATGTGGGACGTCGTCTCGGAGCGCACGACCAAGTACGATCCCGGCAACGAATATTCGATCAACTACATGTGGGGCACGGTCGGCCTCGGCTATAACGTCAAGAAAGTGCAGGAAGCGCTCGGCACCGACAAGATCGACAGCTGGGACGTGTTCTTCAACCCGGAAAAGCTGGCCAAGCTGAAGGATTGCGGCGTCTATGTCCTCGATTCTCCGAGCGACATCCTGCCGAACGCCTTCAAATATCTGGGCATCGATCCTGAGACCACGTCGCCGGACGATTTCGCCAAGGCCGAAGAAGTGATGCTGAAGATCAGGCCTTATATCCGCAAGTTCCACTCGTCGGAATATATCAACGCGCTGGCCAATGGCGACATCTGCCTGGCCGTTGGCTGGTCGGGCGACGTGTTCCAGGCCCGCGACCGTGCGACGGAAGCAAACCAGGGCGTTGAGATCGCCTATTCCGTGCCGAAGGAAGGCGCCGAAATGTGGTTCGACCAGATGGCGATCCCGGCCGACGCGCCGCATGTCGCCGAGGCGCATGAATTCCTGAACTACATAATGAAGCCGGAAGTCATCGCCAAGGCGAGCAATTTCGTCTTCTACGCCAATGGCAACAAGGCGTCGCAGCAGTTCATCGACAAGGAGATACTCGAGGATCCGGCGATCTACCCGGACGAGGCGACGCTGGCGAAACTGTTCACCATCACCCCCTACGATTCCAAGACCCAGCGCGTCGTCACCCGCACCTGGACCAGGATCGTCACCGGGCAGTAAGCGACATCAACGACCCCGGCAGGTGCTGCCGGGGTCAAGTCTTCTGGGGATAGAACGCGAGCACGGAGTGGGACATGAAATCGCTTGGCAGCATCCGCAGGGATTTCGCGCCATGGAACGATCCGAACGCCAAGCCGTACATCCAGTTCGACAAGGTCACCAAGAAGTTCGGTGACTTCACCGCCGTCAACAATTTGTCGCTGACGATATTCGAGCGCGAGTTCTTTGCCCTGCTCGGCGCATCCGGCTGCGGAAAGTCGACGCTTCTGCGGATGCTCGCCGGTTTCGAGGAGCCGACCGCCGGCCGCATCCTGCTCGACGGCCAGGATCTGCGCGGCATCCCGCCATACCGGCGGCCGGTCAACATGATGTTCCAGTCCTATGCGCTGTTCCCGCATATGACGGTCGAGAACAACATTGCCTTCGGCCTCAAGCAGGACGGCATGCCGAAGCCCGAGATCGCGGCGCGCGTTGGAGAGATGCTGAAGCTGGTCAAGCTCGAGCAGTTCGCCAAGCGCAAGCCGCACCAATTGTCCGGCGGCCAGCGCCAGCGCGTCGCGCTTGCCCGCTCGGTCGCCAAGCGGCCGAAGGTGCTGCTGCTCGACGAGCCGTTGGGCGCGCTGGACAAGAAGTTGCGCGAGGAAACGCAGTTCGAGCTGATGGATCTGCAGCAGTCACTCGGCCTCACCTTCGTCGTCGTCACTCACGACCAGGAAGAGGCGATGACCATGGCCGACCGCATCGCCATCATCGACAAGGGCGAGGTGATGCAGGTCGCGACGCCGGCGGAAGTCTACGAGGCGCCAGGTTCCCGTTTCGTCGCCGGCTTTGTCGGCAACGTCAACGTGTTCGAAGGCAAGATTGCGAACGGCGAGGCGGGTGCGGCCAGCATCGATGCCGGCAACGGCATCACCATCCGGACCGAGAATGCCGGCGATGCCGCAACTGGCGCGGCCGTCGCCTTCGCCATCAGGCCGGAGAAGATCAGGATATCGTCTACGAGACCGGCCGGCGCTGTCAACGCCATCGAGGGTGAAGTCTATGATATCGCCTATCTCGGCGACATGACGGTCTATCACGTCAGGCTAGACGACGGCCAGGTGGTGCGGGCGAGCACGATGAACGCGGCCCGCATCACCGAGGATCCGCTGAGCTGGAACGACCGTGCCTGGGTGTCGTTCCGGCCGGACGCCGGCGTCGTGCTGACGCGATAGGGGCGGCCATGTCGAATGCCGCTGTCACTGCTGCAACAACCTCTCGAGCCACCGCTGCCGGCAAATCCGCCCTGGCCAGACTGGGAGAGGCCTTGGCTAGCCGTCTTGTCATCCTCATTCCGTATCTCTGGCTGGTCTTCTTCTTCCTCATTCCGTTCGTCATCGTCTTCAAGATATCGCTGTCGCAGACGGCGATCGCCATACCGCCCTACACGCCGGTGCTCGGCTTCGGCGACGGCCTTGCCGGTTTCTTCGCCCAGTTGAATGAGCTCAGCATCGACAACTACACATGGCTGACGCAGGACGCGCTCTACGTCAACGCCTATGTGACCAGCGTCATCGTCGCCGCCATCTCGACGGTGCTGACATTGCTTGTCGGCTACCCGATCGCCTACGGCATGGCGCGCGCCCCGGCGATGCTGCGCCCGACTTTGCTGATGCTGGTGATCCTGCCGTTCTGGACCTCGTTCCTGATCCGGGTCTACGCCTGGATCGGCATCCTCAAGCCTGAGGGGCTGCTCAACCAGCTGCTGCTCGCCACCGGCGTTATCAGCCAGCCGCTGATCATCCTCAACACCTATACGGCGATCTTCATAGGCATCGTCTATTCCTACCTGCCGTTCATGGTGCTGCCGCTCTATTCGTCGCTGGAAAAGATGGATTATTCGCTGATCGAGGCAGCCAAGGATCTCGGCTGCCCACCGACCAGCGCCTTCTGGAAGATCACCTTTCCGCTGTCGCTACCCGGCGTCATCGCCGGCTGCCTGCTGGTGTTCATCCCCGCCGTCGGCGAATTCGTCATTCCCGACCTGCTCGGCGGCTCACAGACGCTGATGATCGGCAAGACGCTGTGGAACGAGTTCTTCGCCAATCGTGACTGGCCGGTGTCTTCGGCCGTCGCCGTCATCCTGCTGTTGCTGCTGATCGTGCCGATCATGCTCTTCCAGCGGGCCCAGGCCCGCGCCCAGGAGCAGGACAGATGAACCCGACCTGGAGCCGCTTCAACATCACTTCGATCGTGCTCGGCTTTGCCTTTCTTTACCTGCCGATCGTCCTGCTCGTCGTCTTCTCTTTCAACGAATCGAAACTGGTCACTGTCTGGGGCGGCTTCTCGACAAAATGGTACGTCTCGCTGTTCCACAACCAGGGCCTCATGGACGCCACCTGGGTAACGGCCCGCGTCGCCGTCATCTCGGCCACCGTGGCGACCGTGCTCGGCACGCTGGCGGCTCTCACCTTGACGCGCTACACGCGCTTCAAGGGCCGGACGCTGTTTTCCGGCATGGTCTTTGCGCCGCTGGTCATGCCGGAAGTCATTACCGGCCTGTCGCTGCTGCTGCTCTTTGTCGCCGTCGGTCTCGACCGCGGTTTTGTCACCGTCACGCTTGCCCACATCACCCTGACCATGTGCTTCGTCGCCGTCGTCGTGCAGTCGCGCCTGATCACGTTCGACCGCTCGCTCGAAGAAGCCGCGATGGATCTTGGCGCGCCGCCGGTGAAGACCTTCTTCCAGATCACGCTGCCGGTCATCATGCCGGCGATCGTGTCCGGCTGGATGCTGGCGTTCACACTGTCGCTCGACGATCTGGTCATCGCCAGCTTCACCTCAGGGCCTGGCGCCACCACGCTGCCGATGAAGATCTACAGCCAGGTTCGTCTCGGTGTGACGCCGGAGATCAACGCCGCCTGCACCATCCTGATCGCGGTTGTGGCGGTCGGCGTCATCATCGCTTCGCTCGCCAACAAGCGGCGCGAGGTCCAGCGCCAGCGCGACGAGCAGGCCGCTCAGCGTGGGTGACGAAAGGGGCGGCAGCAGCAAAAGCCGGCAGGAAGCACTTCTGACGACGACCGCAGCAGCTTCGTTGCTTACTCGCCGGATACCCCGCGGCTTATCGGCGAAATGAACGGCGTGCTCCACGTTCCGCCGATGAAGAACGAAGACTGGTTGGGACCTTGGCTATTTGTCTGCGTGGCTGGCTGGTCCGCCTGAATGATGCCGCCGGACAGCGCCAGCCCGCGCCCGGCATAGGAGGCGATGCCGGAAAGCCAGATCTTGTACTTCGCCGAATTCGCTTCGGCCTTGTCGATCTTCGCCACACCGTTCGAAATGCTCGCCTTGAGTTCGGCCCCGTCGATCGGCAGTGTTCCGTCGGAGACATCGTCGAGCGCGAAGAACCCGCCCTGTTCGTTGTGTTTGAGAAACGCCGGCAGGTTGAACCGGCTCAACGCGCCTTGGCCGAATTTCGCCGAAACCGAGCCGTCGGCATTTTCGAAAATGGAATCCCAGGTTCTGCCCGGCCCCTTGAGGATGACCGAAACGGTTCCCGTGCCAATCGGCACCAGTCGCGTCATTCCGGCTGCGGTGCCAAAAGCGCCGCCGTCGATGTCGGAGGCGAGCAGCCTGATCTCGACCTGCGTGCCTTCCGGCTTGCGGTCAAAACGAAGGCTGCTCTGGATGTTGCCGCCAAAGGCCGATGCATCGGAAATATCGAAGACGGCAAGACCGTTCTTGACCTGGGCAGCGGCGGCGACGTCGGCAAGCTGGATGGCGCCTGCGGTGGCCTGCGCTGCCGACAGTCTGAGATCGAGATCGATGCGGTCGGCGACGCTTATGTCGATTTCGCCGGGGCCAGCGCCGTTCGCGGGCGCCAAGGGTGCGAAGGCGGAGAGAAACGACCGCAGGTCGAGCGTCTCGAAGGCGAGCGTACCGGCGATCACCGGGCGCGCCTCGCCAAAGGAGAAATCCAGCGCACCCATTCCCGGATTGTCGTCCAGGGCGATCTCGGTGTTTTCGAATTTAATGCGGCCGGAGGTCGCCGTGAGCTTGCTGGAAACGGAAACCGAGCCAATTGCTGCGCCCGGCGCGATGCCGGCCCGCGACCATTCGAGCGCGCGCCTGAGCGAGGGTGCGGCAAATTTTGCCTGGCCGTCGAAATAGGCGTTCTCGGACATGCTGGCCACGCCGTCGAACGAAAAACTGGCAGGGGCCGCCTTGAATGAAAGCGTCATCGGCGCCGCACCTCCGCCAAACAGCACCAGCGGGTTTGACGATGCGGCATCCACGGCGACGCTTTCGCCGCGCCAGATCCCGGTCGCCGACAGCGTCGCATTGCTGTTCATTGCGGCCCAGTTCGCCTGGCCGCTCAGGCTGCTCAGTATCTCAGCGTCCTTGCCATCGACGGAAGTCACCACGCGGCCGTTCCTGAACTCCACGGTGCCGAACGGATCAGCCGGCAGCTTGCTGAGGTCCGGCTTGGCTGGATTGGCGCTGACAACGGCGCGAGCGACGTCGATGGACCGGGTGATGCGCCCGCCCGAAGGCAGGGCGGGCAGGAAAAGTCCATGTGCTGCGCGTTGAACCCTGATCGTCGGCCGGATCAGCCGCGCCGTCGAGAACACCACATTGCCACGCAACGCCGCCATGGCGGAGAGATTGACCTCGACCCGTTCAGCCTCGATCACCGGCGGCGCGTCGGTCTCTGTCCATTGCGAAAGCGTCACGTCGGCCAAGATGGCACGGAAATTCGGCCAGACCTCGATCCGTGGCGCGCCGTCGATGGTGACCCTGAAACCGCTCCACGCACTCATTTCCCAGGCGATGCGGTCGCGCACGATACGGGTCGAGGCGACGAGCGGCAGGGCGGCAACGGCCAGCGCGATGACGAGCACGGCAGCGCCGATCGCCCATATTCCGCGCCGGATCAAAGGTGATGGCATGTCGCCCCGTATGCTTCCGTTCCGACAAAAAAACGCCCGACGGGTGTAACCCACGGCTGACGCATTTCAAGTCTTTATGGCCCAGCGATGGCATTTGCGCACATCCGCGTCGCTCGGCCGAACAAAATCTTGCTCTGCTGCGTTGCGATATGCATAAGCGATGCCAATGCATGTCGCCAAAATGCGCAACGTTTTTGGATAACATGATAATAACAAAAGTCTAAAGCGCGTCGCGTGAATCTCTTCAAGCGTAACGTGCTTTAAGGAGGAACGATCATGGCTGGCGACGCACCGCTCTGGATACCGACCAAAGACCAGATCGACGCGGCGCCGATGACCGCCTTCATGCAGGCCGCGGCGGCCGCAACCGGCAGGTTTTTTCCCTCCTACGGCGATCTTCATCGTTGGTCGATCGACGATCGCGAGGCGTTCTGGAGCCTGGTCTGGGAGTTTTGCGGGATCGTCGGCGACAAGGGCGCCAATGGGGGGATCAGTGGCGGCGAGCGCGTGCTTGTCGATGGCGAGAAGATGCCCGGCGCCGCCTTCTTTCCCGACGCCAAGCTTAACTTCGCCGAGAACCTGTTGAAAAAAACTGGGCTCGGTGACGCCATCGTCTTTCGCGGCGAGGACAAGGTCGAGCGCCGGCTCTCCTGGAACGAGTTGCATGCGCTGACCTCGCGGCTGCAGCAGCTTTTCCTGTCGCTCGGGGTGAAAAAGGGTGACCGCATCGCTGCCATGATGCCCAACATGCCGGAGACGGTGGCGGCAATGCTGGCGACAGCCTCGATCGGGGCCGTGTGGTCGTCCTGCTCTCCCGATTTCGGCGAGCAGGGCGTTCTGGACCGGTTCGGGCAGATCGAGCCTGTCGTCTTCATCGCGCCTGACGGTTACTGGTACAATGGCAAGGCGATCGAGGTTGCCGACAAGATCGCGGCCGTTGCGGCAAAGCTCGTCACCGTCCGCAAGATCCTGATCGTCGACTATCTCGGCACGTCGACCGACGTGGCGGCGACCATCGAGAAGGCGACTGCGCTGGACGAGGCGCTCTCATCGTTCGCTGCCAAGTCGGTCACCTTCGAACGGTTGCCGTTCGCGCATCCGCTCTACATCCTGTTTTCTTCCGGAACGACCGGCATCCCCAAATGCATTGTCCATTCGGCCGGCGGAACGCTGATCCAGCATGTCAAGGAAGAACGGCTCCACGCCGGCCTGCTCGACGGCGACCGCTTCTTTTATTTCACCACCTGCGGCTGGATGATGTGGAACTGGCTGGTCTCAGGCCTGGCGTCGGGCGCAACCCTTCTGCTTTATGACGGGTCGCCCTTCTACCCCGACGGCAACGTGCTGTTCGACTTCGCCGACGCCGAGAAGATGACCTATTTCGGCACCTCGGCCAAATTCATCGATTCCGTGCGCAAGGCCGGCCTCAGGCCGATCAACACGCACGATCTTTCCAGCGTGCGCACGATCTCCTCCACCGGCTCGCCACTGTCGCCGGAAGATTTCCGCTTCGTCTATGACGGCATCAAGAAAGACGTGCATCTCGCCTCCATCTCCGGCGGCACCGACATCGTCTCCTGCTTCGTGCTCGGCGTGCCGATCGAACCGGTGTGGATCGGAGAGATCCAGGGACCTGGCCTCGGCCTCGCCGTCGATGTCTGGGACGACGACGGCCAGCCGCTCAGGCAGGAAAAGGGTGAGCTCGTCTGTACGAGAGCGTTCCCGGCGATGCCGATCGGCTTCTGGAACGATCCCGAAGGCAAGAAATACCACGCCGCCTATTTCGAGCGCTTCGACAATGTCTGGTGCCACGGTGACTTCGCCGAATGGACCGCCCATGGCGGCCTGATCATCCACGGCCGCTCCGACGCGACGCTCAACCCTGGCGGTGTGCGGATCGGCACGGCGGAAATCTACAATCAGGTCGAGCAGATGCCGGAAATCCTGGAAGCGCTGTGCATCGGCCAGGACTTCGACAACGACGTGCGCGTCGTGCTGTTCGTGCGGCTGGCGGCCGGCGTTGAACTCGACGCCGAGCTGGAAAAACGCATCCGGGCGAAAATCCGCAGCGGCGCGAGCCCGCGCCACGTGCCGGCTAAAATCGTCGCCGTCGCCGACATTCCACGCACCAAATCGGGCAAGATCACCGAGCTTGCGGTGCGCGACGTGGTGCATGGCCGTGCCGTCAAGAACAAGGAGGCGCTGGCCAATCCCGAAGCGCTCGAGCTGTTCCGCGACCTGCCGCAGCTGGCCGATTAGTTTCTCGAGGTCCAGGACATGAGAACCGTCAGGCGTTCAAACGGAGCCGAGCACGGTTAACGAAATATCTCGCTCGAATTTACCTAGATTTCATGAGTGGTACACATTGGTAAATTATTCGCGGTGCCGGTAAGGTTTTGTTAAGGGCCGACATCGATAGTCGTGCGTAACTTGAGGGAGAAATCCCGTTCCTCTAAATCCCCAGAGGATCTGAATTCGCTCAAGCCCCCGATGTACAGCAATCGATCATTCAAGGCGTCCTGTTGGACGCCTTTCTTTTGTGTGCCGAGCATGAGCCAAAAGTGGACACCGGTTTTGGGAAATCCGGTGCTCAAACAAAGAGATAGAGCGGCGACACGGACGGGCCGAAAGTCCGCTGCCCTAATCCGCCAGCACGCGGGTCGACGGGAAAGCGACTTCGACCAGAGTGCCCTCGCCGGGCGTCGAGTTGATGGTGAACCGGGCCCGGTTCGCCTCGACCATGGCCTTGGTCAGCGGCAGCCCGAGACCGGTGCCGTCGCCGCGCCCGCGCTTAAGCGCGTTGAGTTGCTTGAACGGCTTGAGCGCCTGCTCGATCTCGGACTGGCTCATGCCGATACCGGTGTCGCGCACGCGCATCACGACGTCGCCGGAGTTCTCGTAGGCTGTCGATACAATCACCTGGCCGCCGGCCTGCGTGTAGCGGATGGCATTCGACAGGATGTTCAGCGCGATCTGGCGTACGCTGCGCAGATCGGCCACCACTTCCGGCAGCCGGGAGGCGAAGCTGGAGCGGATGATGACACGTTCGCGGTTGGCTTGCGGCTGCATCATCGCCACCGTCTCGGCCAGCGTGTCGTTGAGCGACACTGCCTCATAGGCCATCTCCTGCTGGCCGGCCTCGATTTTCGAAATATCGAGCAGATCGTTGACCAGGTCGAGCACATGGTTGCCCGACCGGTTGATGTCGCGCAGATAGTCGCGGTAGCGGTCATTGGCGACCGGTCCGAATTTCTCGTCGACCATCAACTCGGAGAAGCCGATGATGGCGTTGAGCGGCGTGCGGATTTCGTGGCTGATGCGGGCGAGGAAGTCGGTCTTCTGCGAGGAAGCGCGCTCGGCCACGGCGCGCGCCTGGGTCAGATCCTCTTCGGCCCGCTTCCACTGGGTGATGTCGCGCACCACCGCGCAGAAACCGCTGTCGTTGGGCAGCCTGCCGATGGTCATGAACAGCGGAATGAAGCGCCCCTGCGCCTCGCGTCCGATCACCTCGCGGCCGTCGTTGAGCACGCTCGCCACGCCGGGCTCGGACAATCCGTCGATATAGTCTCGCGCGGCGCGCTGGCTTTCGATCGCGAACAGCGAGACGAAGGGTTTTCCGGTCACCTCGTCGCTGTCGAAACCGAACAGCGCCTCCGCCGGTCGGCTGATCGAGCGGATCGTTCCGTCTCGGCCGATCAGCACGACGCCGTCGGTCGCGGTGTCGATGATGGTGCGCATCTCGGCAATGCGCGCCTTGAGCTCCGAAGTGTCCGGCTGCGTCTGGTCGTCGGCGGCACCTGCTGCCTCGTCGTCGCCGGAACGGCGCACGACCAGCATCAGCGCCTTGCCGCCACGCCATGGCACCGAGCGCAAAATGGCCTCGATCGGGAACTCCTGACCGTCACGCGTCTTCAACCGCAGCGCGTGGTCGGTTCCATCGGAGGCGCTGCCGTCGTAAGGATCGGCAAACAGCGCGTCGAGGCCACCGGCATCCTCCAACTGGTCGAGCGTGTCATAGCCGGTCAGGCTGAGGAATTCCTCGTTCGCATAGTGAAGATCGTCGCCGGAATGGATCAGCAGCGGCACCGGCAGCTTGCCGAGGATCGAAATGTCCGGAGCCTTGTTGTCGTCCGCGGTCGAAAAAGCCGACGGCACGAACCCTTCGAGCTTGAGCGGCGGCACCGGCAGGCGCGGCCGCTCGACCGTCGTCGGCTCGACGTCGCCGGCATCGCCGATGCCATCGGTTGGCGAACCGGTTTCGCCGTCTTCGGGTCGCGCCGAGTCCTCGCTGTCTTCTGCATCGCGGAAATCGGCGGCCGTCATGCTGTCGGCGTCTTCGGCGATCGATCGACTGGCGGCGTCGGTGGGCTCAGCGATCTCCTGCGCCGGTTTGTCCGGCTCGGAGACCGGCGCACCGTCGCCATCGTCGGCGACGTAGTCCCGGTCGGCATAGTCGAGCAGCGAGCCTGAGAGGTCGGACACGGTTGCTTGCGGCTGCTCACCGTCGAGCCTTGCGACATCCTTCTCGTCTTCGACATCGGTTTCGGTCGGTTCCGCCGCAGCCGGCTCTGCCGCAATTGCGGCAGCGGGCTGTTCGGTCGGGGGATTGTCCTTCTTGAGCCGCTCGCCGATCTCACGGAATGCACTGCGTTCCAGCGTCGACAGGCCTTTATCGTTGGCCGGCTGCCTGTGCTCCGCCAACCGGATCACCTTGTCGGCTAAGCGCCGCTCCGGCTTCGGCACGATGGTCAGCGCCGGCACCTCGCCCTGGAACGGGTCGGTTTCGTCAGGCGTTTTGGCGACTTCCGGCTCGCCGGCCACGGGGACGTCGGCATTGGCGACAAGCGCCATGCCGATCGCTTCCGGATCGACCACCGCATCGCCGGTGCGAGCAACGCCGAATCCGCGAAAGCCTTCGAAGGCACGGCTGCGGCCGTAGACGGGCAGCGCCGCCAGGTCGACGGGTATCTTGAAATCGGTGCCGGCGACCGGCCACAGCACCGAGCGGCCGGACCAGGTATCGCGTCGGTCGAGCAGGCCGGCGATGTCGCCGGTCGCATCGAGGTCGAAGGTGGCCGCGACGTCCCTGAAGCGCCGGCCGATCACATCGGCGGCAGGCTTGCCGACGAGTTCCGCGAATTCCGTCGACAGCGCACTGAATCTGCCCTCGGCGTCGGTGCGCCAGACGAAACGCAGGGGCGCCGCCGCGCGGTCGATCGAGGGGATGGCATTTTTGACCGGGGAGGCGGCCCTGACGGCATTTTGTGCGAAGCTTTCCGCCGAAGCATCCGCCTCGACAGGACCGGATGCATCCGGTCCCGGCTTTTGCGCCTCCTCCTCGCTGGCGCTGAAATACCAATGGTCATGCTGTGGAGGTATCCCGCCGGCCGCTTCCGGACCCTGCTCGGTTGGCGCAGTTGAATGAGATCCGGTCGAATCGAGCCCAGTGGAATCGGGCCCACTGGAATCGGGAACATCATGCTCCGCCGACAGCGAAGTGTCTTCGTCGGCTGCCGCAAATGTCTGCACTGCCGCAGCCGTTTTCGCGACTGTTGCCGGCGGGTTGTCCTGTTGTGCTTTTGGCGGGACTGCGGCATCGGCCGCCGCCCCTGCGCTGAGCACGCCAGCAGGGGCTGCTTCGGAGTCCAGCTGGTTCTCGTCGATCACCACCAGCAGGTGCCGCTCGTCAGTCAGCCGGGCGAGGCCGGCCGGGTAGGAAGCGGTGCCGCCAGGAACGAGGCGTTTGACGACGCGACCGCTCTCGTTCGCAACATCGGCGACAAGCGCTGTCAGCGTTTCGGGCAGGATGCCGAGTGCCGAAAAATCATCGGAAGCGGCCTCTATGTTGCCGTTGGCATCGACGAAGGCGATGAAATGACCGTCTTCGGTAAAGCCGCTGATGGCCCGAGCGGCAAGCTCGGCGGCGCTGCGCGAGCCGGTCTGCGTCGCCGGCACCGCCAGCATGATGGCGTTTTCGCCGTCAGGCATTGTCACCGCGCTGGCCAGAAAGCCAACCGCGCGGCTGGTCAGCCCGGTTGCCAGCCGCACCGTGATGGCGCGGTCGCGGCCGATCTGTGGAAAACCGCTTGTCGCCATGATCTGGCGCCTGGCGATCGGCGGCAAGCCGGCCGAGGCGCCGATGATCGCCTCCATGTCGGGGTAGCCGAACACCGCTGCCCCTGGTCCGTTGGCCCAGATCACCTGTTCGAGGTCTGCCGACAAAAGGGCGATCGCGTCGCCGGCGGCAAAGCGCTGGCGGACCGCGTCGAGCACGGCGACGTCGAGGAAGGAGTAGTTTTCAGACGGCATGCGCTTTGGGAACCCTTACGAAGCGGGCAGTTTGCAGTTAACGCTTTGTTAATAAAAGCCGACGGTGCGAAGGTCCACAAGCCATAGCGTGCAACCGCCGGAATCTCTGGGCGCGTGGTTAACGCTGGGAGAGAAAATTTATGGTGCGCTGCAACAAAGATATTGCAATGCACAAGATTTGCCTTTATATTGCCATCATACATGAACGAGACGGCTTTCCTATCGAAGCCGCTACCACTGCAAAGGATGGAAAATTGTCCAGGACCAAGACCGCTGATACTATCGAAAACGTTGAATTCCCGAGCTTCGACGCTTCCAAGGCCACCGACCAGATCCGTGCTTTCGCCGAAAAGGGCGTCGAGCAGTCGAAAGAGGCCTATGCCAAGCTGAAGACCGGCGCCGAAGAGACCCAGAAGGCCCTTGAGTCCACCTTTGAGACCGCCAAGACCGTTTCCAACGACCTG
Source organism: Mesorhizobium sp. WSM4810 (assembly GCF_055811235.1). Lineage (NCBI taxonomy): Bacteria > Pseudomonadati > Pseudomonadota > Alphaproteobacteria > Hyphomicrobiales > Phyllobacteriaceae > Mesorhizobium > Mesorhizobium sp. WSM4810. The sequence continues at coordinate 166,669 of NZ_JBVVQV010000001.1, forward strand.
TCGCTCAAGACCATTGCCGCTCTGCGCGCCAATACTGAAGCCGGCTTGTCGCATTTCGAAGCTCTGATCGGCGCCAAGTCGCTGTCGGAAGTCGTCGAACTGCAGACCGCATTCCTGCGCAAGCAGGTCGAGATGACTGTCGAGCAGGCAAAGGATTTCCAGACCGTCGCCTCCAAGGCGGCCGAGGACGTCTCCAAGCCGATCAAGACCGCCTTCGAGAAGGCGATGAAGGAAGTTAAGATCGCCTAATATTTGCGCATAGTTCGAAGATGCAACAAAAGGTCGCATTTCTTCGAACAGGATTATGTGAGATATAGTGGTCCAAGCGAATACCCGGCGGGTGGAACCTCCTCCCTCTGCTCTCCGGGATGACCAGCCAGCACCTCCTCCCGCTGGCTCGGAACAGGAAAAGGCCGGCACCTCCTCCCGCCGGCCTTTTTCTTTGCCCGGCGAATATGATGTCGGTGCCGGAGCACCCTTTGCCTACAGCGCCGGCGCCTTCCTGGACGCGCAAAGCACGCTGCGGAACCCTGGGATTTTGCGCATGATCCCCAGCGAAATCGATTCTGATTTTCCGGGCCATGCGCGGCCAAAAGCCTTGAATTAAACTCCGATAGCCCGTATGGACGCATCGCCGAACGACAGAGCGGGTCTCGGAGGATGAACGTTCCATCCCGCTCAGGCGAACGTGCCGTTGTAGCTCAGATGGTTAGAGCGCCGGATTGTGGATCCGGAGGTCGCTGGTTCGATCCCAGCCAACGGTACCATTGGTGCACGGTCGCCTTCTTCGGTTTCGGCCGCTTCTCTTGGCTACAGATGTCCGTTCTTACGGAGGGACCGGTCGGTGCCCCGCTTGGTTCGGATTCCTGATGCATGTTGCGCAAAAGCATGCCCTCGGGCCTGACCCGAGGGTGCGCAGCGTAAAGCGCTTCGCATGAATTCCTTCAAACGCGACGCGCTTTAGCCTTTGTCGAGCTTCCGAGTAACGGCGATGTGATGCGAGATTTAGTTACCCACCATCTCAGGCGACACGTGCGGCGAAGATGTCCTTCTTCACCACCGCATGCACCCCCCAGTTTCCATCGACGACCTGGGTGATGCCGAAGTCTACTCCGATCGACATCAGGGAAATCGCCTCGTCCTCTGTCAGTCCTTTGGTTGTCATGAGGAAGTGGCGCATCTTCCGGAACGCATCGCGCAGCGCTCTGTCGACAGACGACTTCGAATAGATGTCGCTCTGAGCGCTCGGTCCCAGTTCCTCAAGATAGTTGGCGTAGGAAAACCCATGCACCAGCCAGTCCGTTTGCGTCTCGAGCATGGGGTAGTTGAGCTCCTCGAGCGGTGTGCCGGCTAGGTCCGCTTTCTTGTGCAAGATGAGCTGGAACGTGCCGGTGAGCGAGCATTCGATCGCCGTCCCGCATAATTCGCTGTCGCCTTGGCTGGCATGGGGATCACCGACCGAGAGCAGCGCGCCGTCGACGGAGACCGGATAATACATCGTGGCGCCCTTGCCGATGCGCCAGTTATCGATGTTGCCGCCGGTGTAGCTCGGCGGGATGGTGTCTACGACGTCCGCTTCTTTCGGTGCCAGTCCGATCGTGCCAAAATGCGGGCGAATGGGCAGTCTCACGCCCTTCAGCACATCGTAGTTTCGTTTGGTCAGGCTGTGGTCGACCGGAACCCCGGGATAGTCGATCGTGTCATGCCTGACGCCAAACGGGTCAGTCTGCGGCACCCATTGGAAATTGTAGACCGCTTCGGCCCAGCTTTTGCCGCCGGCAACGTCGACCTCGTAGATGGTGACGACCTCGCGCTTGGTGCCGCCAAGGAGATCATTGTAGTGGAAGCCCCAATTGGCCGCCGCGTTGGAGCCATATGATTTGCCGCTGAACTTGGGATTGCCAGAGGGACGCGGCCCGCAATCGAGAATCCGCACCTCTAATATGTCGCCCGGCTCCGCGTTGCGAACATAGACCGGGCCGGTCATGATGTGCACGCCCTGCCCCTCACCAGAACCTTTCTTGTACTTGGCCGGGTCGGTAGGGCCGGCACCGCGGCGGTCGACGCCCTTCTTCTCTTTCGTCCAGAGATAGACGCTCTCTGCACCCTCGTCGCCGTCAACCATGCGCTCCAGGTCATCGCCCGCATGGTGGGTGAGCGACTCGATCGTGACGATGTCGCCGGAATTGACCTCGATGCGCGGCTTCAGCGATTTGCTGAAGTAGCCCCAATGCACGGTCTCGGCGTTGGCCGGCAAATAATGATAGGCGCATTGTGCAGGCAGCTTCGATGACGTGGCCTGCGCCAGTGCGGGTGTGACCAGCGAGATGCCACCGGCGCCCAGCGTGGCCAGACCGCTGGCCGCGAACAGGCCCCCCTTCAGAAAGCCGCGTCGCTCGGCATTTAGATCTTGCTTCAACTTGTTGTAGTGAAGCTCGAAATGCGGACAGCTGATATCATCGCCTTTGCACATGAACAGTCCCCTTGTTTTTGTTGGAAGGAATGTGCGCGATTTTATGCATCACGCGCGCCATCGGCAATCCAGCCAGCCGGCCGCGAAATCAATGCATCGCGCTGTTGCCTAAATAAATACGTGTCAATTCAATGGCTTACGCTCACGCCGGCAAGACCGGCGAGCTTGAGCTCCGCCTGGTGACAGGGTAAAGTCAAGAGATTGTTCGCATGCGCACAAATACTGTCGCCGGCGTCGCGCTAAAGTGAATCTCGGCGGGCGGGTCGCCTGATGGACGTAACGCGCCCCGGAAAGGCCGCTGCAGTATGCAACAAAGACCCTCTTCTCTTATGGTTGCGGCTCTGCGATCGATCGACCATCTGCCCCTCGAACACCGCGACAAGGCGTGGCTCGACTGGTTTGAGGAGCTTTCGCTTTCCGCGTCTGTCGACGACCAGCCGATCCCGAGAGGCACCATGCACCTGCGGGCAGCGAACGCCACCACGCGCCTCGCCGACGTATCTGGTACACCCCAGCGCATCGTGCCGATGCGCCGGGACCACGGGATTCTATTCGCTCTCATCGTTGCTGGGCGCGGGCGTCTTGTCGCCCCGCACCAGGCGTTCGATCTCGCTGACGGCGATATGATGGTGCTCGGCACGGCCGACGACTGGTCTATGACCTTTCGCAGTGACTTCCGCGCGTTCATACTTCAGGCGGCCGCCGGTCCGCTGGAAGCACGGCTGGGCCGCAGCGGCATCCGCTTGCCGAAGGTGCTAGGCAGCACCGTCGTCGCTGCGGTTGCGAAATCCGGATTGCGAACGCTGGGCTCCAATCTCGAGACTTCCGGTGCGGCCGATCTGACAGCCGCCGAAGTGGCTTTGACGGAACTCGTGGCAAGCGCCCTGCTTGGCGAGGTACGTGAGCCCGCTGGCAGCCTGACCGGGGTGCAAGCGGCGCATTTCAGGCGCGTCGCGGCGACGATTGACGCCCGGCTGTCGGACCCGGATCTTGCCTTGGCCCTGATCGCGAGACTGGAAGGGCTTTCCGTACGCTACGCGCAAAAACTGTTCGAGGGGCGCGGCGAAAGCTTCTCCGAATATGTGCGCCAGCAGCGCCTCGAACATTGCCGCATCGACCTGGCGGATCCCAACCATGCACATGAAAGCGTGGCCGCGATCGGACAGCGCTGGGGCTTTCGCGATCAATCGCATTTCAGCCGCACTTTCGGCGCGACGTTTGGAATGAGTCCCAGGCAGGTGAGGCGCGCTAGGTCACAGACGGAGGAAGCTTATCCGCTGCGCGGCAAACCGGACGGCCGCAAGTCGGCGGCGGCGCGGCCGGCCCCGATGCTGCAGGCCGCTATGGATCGCCCGCCAACGGCAAGAGCGCGCGAACGGACGGACCATTGGCACTTGCCAGCAACAGCGGAGACCGTGCATTGGGGCTTTTTCAGCCGCTCGCTGCCGCCGGTGTTGCGCGTCGATTCGGGCGACTCAGTCACCGTTGAGACACTCACTCAGCACGCGGGCGACGACTGGCAGCGGATGGTGGCGGGTGACAGCGGGGCTGAAAGCGTGTTCGATTGGTCGCCCGAATACAAGCGCGTCGACCGTCGCGGGGCCGGTCCGGCAAACGCTTCCATCTTCGGGCGCGGCGCTGGCGAGGGGTTCGGCGTTCACATCATGACTGGCCCGATCTATGTGCGCGGCGCCGAGCCCGGCGACTTACTCGAGATCGAGTTCGTCGAAATTCGGCCACGGCCGAGCGCTGCCTTTCCCGGCAAGGCCTTCGCATCGAACGTATCGGCGTGGTGGGGGTATCAGTATCACGACCGTCTGGACCGGGATGCCAAACGCGAAACGGTGACTATCTTCGAGATCGACATGCGGTGCCCGGCCGCAGCGCGGCCGCTGTACAGCTACGAATGGCAGCCGCAGACCGACCCCTTCGGCGTTGTCCACGCGACGATCGACTATCCTGGCATACCCGTCGACCACAGCAAGGTTTCGCATCGCGACTTGAGTGGTAGCGGCGTGCGCATACCGGCGCGCCTGCATTTCGGGTGCATCGCGGTGGCTCCGCGCGAGGCTGACCTGGTCGATTCCATCCCGCCGGGCTATTTCGGCGGCAATATCGACAATTGGAGGATCGGAGCCGGCGCGAAGCTTTATTTGCCCGTTGCGGTTCAGGGCGCACTGCTCTCGCTCGGCGATGGACATTTCGCGCAGTCGGACGGCGAGATCAATGGCACGGGTCTTGAGTGTTCGCTGACCGGCGACATCATCATCAAGCTGCATAAGGCGGGCGAAGGGTGCCCGGCTTTCCTGCGCGGTCTCAACTCGCCGCTCATCGAAACCGAGCACAGCTGGGTGATACAGAGTTTTAGCCATCCCAACTACCTCGGGGACCTCGGCAGCAACGCGCAGTCGGACGTCTACAAGACATCCACCATCGAGTTGGCGCTGCGCAACGCCTTCCGCCAGACGCGCCGATTCATTATGCAGACATACGATCTCACGGAGGACGAGGTGTTGAGCATCATGTCGCTTGCCGCCGACTTCGGCATTACGCAAGTCGCCGACGGCAATTTCGGCGTGCACGCCACGATCACCAAGGCCGTGTTCGGCGAGCGACAGCACAGCCAGCGTACCGCTCGCCCCTGACCACCCATGATCAGAGATCACGCAGCGGTTTCATTGGTGGCGTGTGCCCTCACAACTCCGTGGCGTGCTCTTTTAGTGTCACCTCAAGCGCCTGGCTTAGCGGCACCGCCTTGGAGAATAGGAAGCCCTGAGCAGTTCTGCAGCCGAGCTTGTACAGAATTTGCCGGTCCGCCTCTGTTTCGACGCCCTCGGCCATGACATCGATCCCGAGCGCCCGACCAAGATCGATCACCGTTTTGACAAGCAGCCGGTCCTCCCGAGACTTGGCTAGGCCGCGAATGAAGCCTTGGTCTATTTTCACCTTGCGTATCCGACTGTCCTTGAGCGATGCCAACGTGGAAAAGCCGGTGCCGAAGTCATCGAGCGCGATGGAAATGCCGGCATGTGAAAGCCGTCCGAGCTTTTCATCCAGTCTTTCCGGGTCCACTGGAGATTCTTCGGTAATCTCGATTTCGAACATCGTTGTCGGGAGGTCTTTTGCCGCCAGACCATTCAGAACCATGTCGTCGATATCGCCGGCTTCCAATTCGCGCGGTGAAACATTCATTGCCACACGAACATCTCGACGGTCAGCTTTCACCAGGCCGTCGATAAGAGCACAACAGTCGGAGAATACCGTTTGCGTTAACAGTTGAAGCATTCCGGTTTCGCGTGCGGCTGTCATGATTTCGGGTGGAGAGATGGAACCATGGATCGGATGGGACCATCTCAGCAAGGCTTCAAAACCGATCACGGCCTCGGTATCGAGTCTTACGATGGGCTGGAACCAAGGTGCCACCCTTCTCGCCTCTAGAGCCGAATGAAGGTCGCGTTCGATGGACTGGCGACGTTGCAAATCCCTGTCGAGTTCGGCATCGAACAGGCGAAATTCGTTCCTGCCACGACGCTTGGCAGTGTAAAGAGCGACATCCGCCCGCAGCAACATTTCCGTCAGCCCCGGCCTTTCAGCCAAGTATATTCCGATCGCTGCACCGATCCGGACGGACGCGACCTCACGATAGGGGCTGGCGACTTTGGCTATGATGTTGGATGCGAGGGTACTGGGAGAAAGCGAACTCGTGAGTGAGGGAAAAAACAGCACAAACTCATCGCCGCCGATACGGGCGAGCGTTGAGCCTGCCGGCGCTGCCTGCTCTATGCGGCGGGCGATCATGACGAGCAATTCATCACCGGTCCTGTGACCGTAGGTATCGTTGACGGATTTGAAGCCGTCCAGATCAATCAGCATTGCAACGAAGGGGCCGTCTGTATTCTCGAACTGATTGATCGCGTGTTCGAGACCCCGTCTGTTGAGAAGGGCCGTCAGGTGGTCCTCCCTGGAATTGCGCTCCATTTCCGCCGCAAGCCGCTCCGCCTCATGTCTCAGGCGGCTTGCTTCGCGGAAGCGGGCTTGCCCTACAAACGAGCCTCGAACCAAGCCGCCCACGAAGAGCAGAACGGCAAAGGCCAGAATGTAATCTTCAAAGTTGCCTTTCGCCAACAGGCAACCCATCGCGATCACAAGCGGCGGCGTGATGAAGTTGATCGCGGCCGCGGCATATGAACTGCCGTATGTAACCGCACCAGCTGAGATGCCTGCCAGAATAATCAGATGCAGCGGCGCTTGCGGCGTTGTGTAGCCAACGGTAAGGACGGCAAGAAAGGACCAGGCAAACCCTGACAGAAGAGCAAGGATGCCAAACCAGCGAAGCCGCTGCGAAATCCCTGTTAAATCGTCCTGATCCCCCGTCTCGTTTAGCTGATAACGGGCGAGTCCGAGGCGGGCGGCATTTATGGCATTGACAACCAGGAACCAGATTGCGGCGGCAAAGCCCCCGCCAGAAAAGGCCTGCACTGTCAAAATCAGGCCTGATAGCATAGTGCTTATCGGCATCGATACGAAGAGACCGGCCTTCAGATCAGCAAGCTGATCTTGAAGGATTCTGGCCTCCAGCGCGTTTTCTTTCTTTAGGGCCATAGACCAGTCGGTTCGCTTCCCATGCCGATTCGCAACGTAAGCTTATGCAAGCCCACTGAAGGACGGGTTAACTACTCATTGTATCAGCCTTCTGCGAGGCCTTTGTATGAATCCTCCTCATTTGTGCGGTGATAGAGAACATGGATCGGCAGCATCCTGACGCTCGGGAATAACTTAAGGCGCGTCGCATGCATCCGTTCAAACGCGACGTGCTTAGGGGCTGCGCTGCCTACCTGTCAGCCGCAATCGTCCCCTGCAGCCATTGCGTGATGGCGTCGAAAGCGATCGGTCTGGTCGTGTCGACGTCAAGCAGCGGTCCGCGCCGCAGCGGCTCGGCGCGCTTGGCCAGTTCGATCAGTTCGGGGATGTAGGCCGCGCCGGGATGGCCGGCGGGACGCTGGTCGAGCCTTGCGCGATAGCGCTCGGCCAGAACCTCGCCGGGCGCATGGCACCAGATCTCGGCGGTCTGCTCGACGCCGGCGCTGCGCAGGTGATCCTCGAGCACCTGGCGCGGTTGGAAGCCGAACCAGGCGTCGATGACAAATGTGGCGCCCGCCGGGGCCTCGCCGACGACCGACCAGATGGCCTGGTAACTGGCGCGGCCGAGTATGCGGTTGAATTCGCGATCGCCGCCGCCGAGCACTTCGAGGAACGGGTTCTTGATCGTATCGAGCGCCAGCAATGGCCAGCCCATGCGCGCGGCGATGCCGCGCGAGACCGTGCTTTTGCCGCTGGCGGGGATGCCGTTGACGAGCACGGCGCGCCGGCCGGGCACGGCGCGCCTGGTGCGATCGAGCCGGGCGGTCGGCAAGGGTACTGGCGAGCCTTCTGCAACTGCTGATTGTGCAACTGCCGCTTGCGCGGCGAGCGCTTGCAGACCGGCGCCGATGACCCCGGCGTCGTCACCCAGTTGCGCCGCTTCCACCGGGCATTGGTACCAGGGCGCCAGGGCAGGAGCCCTGGCAAGCGCCCGATCGGCCGCCAGGCCAAGTCCGCCGCCGAGCAGCACCAGGTCGGGGTCGAACATGGCCACGGTCGTGTCGATTGCCGCACGCAGCGGCCCGGCCCAGGCTTCCAATATACCGCGCGCCAAGGGATCGCCGCCCGCATCCCGGGCAAAAAGCTGATCGACCGAAACGTCCGGACCGAGGCCTGCCCGCGCGATGTGACGGCCAAGCGCCGTGCCTGAGCTGGTGGTTTCAACGCAGCCGCGCCGGCCGCAGACGCACGCTTCGCCTGATAGGTCGACGGTGATATGGCCGAGCTGCCCCGCCGTCCCTTTGCCGCGGACGATCCGCCGGTCCTGGACCACGGCACCGCCAATGCCGGTCCCGATCGTGAACATGACGATGCTTTCATGGCCTCTGGCAGCGCCGAGGGCCATTTCCGCGACCAGTGCCATGTTGCAGTCATTGTCGATCACCACGGGCTTGCCCGCCAGGCTTTCCAGTCGTTGCGCAGGGGAGACCGAGGCGAGGTTGACATAGCCCCCTGACAAGACCGCGCCAAGCCGCGCATCGACGCGGCCGGGGACGCCGATGCCGATGGCCGCAACTTCGGGACAATCGAGCCGGCGCACCATTTCGGCGATCCGGGAGAGCACGAGCTCGGGGTCCGGCGCGCTTTTCTCGGAAATGCGCTCGAGGATTTCGCCCGTGCCGGAAACACGGGCGGCGCGCAGATTGGTGCCGCCGATATCGATTCCTATGGCCATCGAACCAGAGCCTGTTCCATTTCGACTAAATCGAAATGGGGCTCTATCTTGCTGTTTGACCATGATCTTCTCCGAAAACCGGTCCCCACTTTTCGGGATCATGGTCAGAGGCATGACGTCCCGTGCGTGCCTGGTGTGAACGTCGGATAGCTACAGCGCCGCGCATCCTGGTGCGCACAGGACGCTATAGTACTTTGATTTGCGCATGATCCTTTTCGAAGATCGACTTCGATTTTGCATCCGCGGACCTTCGGTTCGGGGTCATCTGCTAAGCGGCTTGCTGCCGGTAGTTTCCGATCACCGCCTGAAGCTCGCGCAATCTCGACACCGCGATAGTCCTGAGCCTTTCACGCTGAATGTCACGGTCGAGCGAGATGCAGTCCTTCCACAGCGACCGGCCGGCGATGACGCCTGACGCGCCGTTCTGCATCGCGATCTCGACCTGGCCCAGGAAGGTTGCGTGGTTGACGCCGGCGGAGAGGACCGCCCAAGGCACCTCGCCAGCCATTCTGCTGATCCTGGCGCAGGCTTCCGGCGTTCCGGGATAAGGAAGCTTGAGCACCTTTGCCCCGCATTCCAGCGAAATACGGGTGCCCTCTTCGACGAGCCAGGGGATCTTGGCCGTATACTCTTCAAGGCTTTCCGCTTCGAGCTGATAGGTCAGGAACTCGACGACGAGCAGGAGGTCCTCTTGCGCGAAATCGGCGATGCATTGGCGCAGAATGGCGACATTATGCTCGTTCGCCTCAGGCCTGTCGGGCCTGAGATAGACCATGATCTTGCCGCCGGTGCCGCCGAGCTCGCGCACGCGGCGCGCGCCGATGCCGGGAACGAGACGCGACAGGCGGTAGCCGGCAGGCGAGACGTCGAAGCCCGAAGCGTCGAGGCCGATGAGCAGAGCCGTATCGCGGCTCAGCACCCCGTCATCGACAACCCGCGGCACCGCGCAGAGCGGGTCGAGCAGCACGCAGGATGCCTGGCTGGCGAGGTATCGCGTGATGTCCGACTTGGTGTCGCCCAGCATGTCGTTGGTGATCTTGGCCTGTTCTTCAGGGTCCGACGCAAGCAAGCTTCGCATGCCGCCGCGCTGGTCACAGGCGATGGCCATCATCGCCCCGTCCTTGCCGCATATCTGCTGGTAGCCGCGCAACTCTGCGGTCGTCATCTTTGTCATGGGTCTTCTGTCCGATGTTGGCGCCCATTCACCGGGGCGCAGATCAGTGGAAACAAGAAAGGTTCAGTTTTACCTGCCTCCCGACAGGAGGTTTTGCCGCTTTGCTGCGCTATCGGACCGAGAAATTCGGCCTTGGCCGCAATCTGCCGTGGAAACCAGCCCACGTTGCGAGTCAGCCGGATTTGCGCGATAACTCCCATCGGTCGATGGGTCTGTAACACATTGCTGAAAGGAATTGCAAGCTGTCTGCACCTCCCGCACAAGATGCACCCGCATCGCGGACGATGCTGCATACGGTCGCCAAACTGCACTATGAGGCGGACATGTCGCAGGTCGATATCGCGCGGCGGCTTGGCGTCTCCACCGCGACCATATCGCGCCTCCTGCAGCGGGCGAGAGCGGAGGGCATCGTGCGGATCGAAGTTCTCGATCTTGCAACCCCCGAAGGCATCACCACGCAACTGGTCGAGGCACTCGGGCTGCGTGACGCGGCGGTCATCGAAACGCCGTCAGCCGGTGCGCTGGCGGCGCTCGCTGCGCCGCTCGGCGCCTTGCTCAAGCAAGCGGGACTGACGGCCGGCAAGGTCGTCGCCATCGGCTGGGGGCGAGCCATTCGCGAGGTGATCCAGGCAGGCCTGCCGCGCATTCCCGGCGTTCTTACCGTCGCTGCCACCGGCGGCATGCAGCAGCAGGCGGCGCATTTTCAGATCAACGAGTTTGTGCGGCTGGCCGCAGAAGAGCTGGGCGGGACGCCGCATTTCATCCATGCGCCCTATCTGCCGTCGTCCGAATTGCGTGAGGTCTTCCTCGGCGATGCGGCCATCCGCGACAGCGTCGCGCTTTGGGACCGCACCGACGTTGCGATCGTTGGCATCGGCCTGCCCCATGCCATCAATCCGCCCGAAGCGAGCGCGGCCACGCTGAGCGAACAGGCCCTGTTTCATGCGGCGGGAGACGTCATCCGCCACTACTTCGACGCCGAAGGCAAGCTCATCCCGTGGGAGGGGGAGGGCCGGATGATCGCAATGTCGCCGGCCCAGCTTCGAGCCGTCCCGCTGGTGATCGGCGTTGCCGCCTCGCCGGAGAAGGCGAAGGCGATCATAGGTGCCGTCCGCGCCAGGCTCATCAATGCTCTGGTGACGGACACGAAGACGGCCCAGGCCATTCTCGAGGCTCTCTTGCCCCGATAATGCTGGGCACGCCGATACGTGACATCGGCACAGCTGATCGATTCCAGACCGATCGACACCCAACCCGCAGCCGCGAAATCATCGCCGCGAAATCATCAGTTGTGTCGTCAAGGCGTTGGGGCAATAGTCTGCGGGAGGGGCTCTGCGGAGCAGACAGATGGTGTCCGGTTTGAAAGCGTTTCGATCCCGGAAATGTGCGGTTGCAATTTCTTTCAGCAAAGTGTTACAACATTGCAGCTAGGCAAGCATGCGCGCCGAGCGGCGCAGTTTCCTGCACCTTGCGGAGGCTCGTAACGGGACTGCGCATCAGGCTGGTCGGTTTCGACGGTCGATTTAATGACTGGGGCGCTTGGGAGGAGGCTGCCCCATAACAGCAAGCAGGCGAAACCCGCTTCTCGCCGCCAGCACTTCACAGAGCCGGGACGACTCGCAACGGCAAAATCTGCCAACATTAGGAGGAGGATGTTATGAAGAAGATTGTTGCCGCTCTGGCGGCTCTCGCCATCTGCGCAGCGGCGCTGGTCACGCCCGCATTGGCGCAGGACAAAAAATACACCATTGCGCTCATTCCGGGTCTTACCACCGACGGCTTTTACATCACCATGCGCAAGGGAGCCCAGGCGGCAGCCGATGCCCTTGGTGTGACCCTGGTTTTCCAGGGCGCCCCGGATTTCAATCCGGTAACGCAAGTCCCCGTGCTTGACGCGGTCATCGCCAAGAAGCCGGATGCCATCCTGATCGCGCCGACCGACAAGGTTCAATTGGTCGAACCCCTGCGCAAGGCCCATGACGCCGGCATTCCGGTGATCACCGTCGACACCTTCATCGGCAGCGGCGTCTACCAGACCGGCGCCGGCGAGGCGGATTTCCCACTGTCCTATATTGCCTCCGACAACATTCTGGGCGGCGAGATCGCCGCGCGGGCATTGGCCAAGGCCATAGGCGACAAGGGCAAGGTCTATGTTTCGAACGTCAAGCCCGGCATTTCGACCACCGACCAGCGTGAAGAGGGCTTCAAGAAGGAGATGGCGGCCAACCATCCCGGCATCACCCTTCTCGAAACCCAGTTCAACGACAATGACGCCAACAAGGCGGCCTCGCAGCTGCAGGCTGTGTTCGCGCGCAATCCCGATCTCGTCGGGGTGTTCGGCGCAAACCTGTTCTCGGCGCTTGGCGCGGCGAATGGCGTCCAGCAGGCCGGGCAGACCGGCACCGTCAAGGTCGTGGCGTTCGACGCGCCGACCAGCATTGCCGACAACATCAACTCTGGCCTTGTCGACGTCGCGATTGCCCAGCATCCCGCGGAAATCGGCTATTTCGGCGTCGTGTCGGCCTATGCCCATCTGACCGGCCAGTCGATCCCGGTTGCGATCGGCACCGGCTTTACGATCATGGACAAGGCCAACATCGCCGACCCGAACATCTCGAAATACCTCTATTCCGAATAAGTCCAGCCAGTCTCCTTCCGGCCTGCCGGAAGGAGACCTGCGCCGGGTCGCTTTGACCCTGTTTGTCGGAGGCCGCTCTGCGGATCGGAACCATCCATGACTTCAACATCACCAACCGAAACGCATGTCGCTCCTCAGGCGGATCACGGTGATCCGGCCAGGAGCTGGCTCGCACGCATCGCCGAAGGGCGCGCCTGGCTGTTCCTTGCGGGCCTGATCATCTGTTTCGAGGTCTGGTCGAGGCTCTCCTTCGGCGCGACCTTCGTGCTCAACCCGTTCAACGTGCAGTCCATTGCGATATTCGCCGTGGCGCCGTTGCTGCTGGCGACCGGGCAGACCTTCGTCATCATTTCGGGAGGCATCGACCTCTCGCTGGGCTTCATCATGGGTCTCGCGGCCGTCGTCGCCGCCCACGCCACGAATATGGCTGGCGTCGCCATGCCGGTGCCTCTGGCCATGATGTTGGGCATTCTGGCGGCCGTGATCGTCGCCGGCGTGCCTGGCGTCATCAATGGCTTGCTGATCTCGCGCCTCAGAATTCCCCCTTTCATCGGCACGCTTGGCATGTTTGGCGTGGCGCGCGGCGCTGCGTTCCTGCTGGCCGGCGGCACGACGGTGCCGGTCCAGAATTCGTGGTTCGCGCTGCTTGGCAACGGCAGGTTCTACGGGGTGCCTTATCTCGTCATCATTGCCGCCGTCTTTGTCGTGGTGATGCACTACATCCTGAGCCAGACCCGGTTCGGCCAGCATAACTACGCCATCGGCGCCAATGTGCAGGCGGCGCGCCGCGCCGGCATCGACATCAGGGGCCACATCCTGCGCCTCTACGTGCTTTCGGCGATGTGCGCCGGCCTCGGGGGCGCGCTCTATGCAGCGCGCTTCACCGCGGGCGCCGCCCAGGCCGGCGAGCCCTTGCTGCTGGACAGCGTGGCAGCCGTGGTAATCGGCGGCGCCAGCCTGTTCGGTGGCTCAGGCACCATCTTCGGGACGGTCGCCGGCGCCTTGGTCATAGCGGTCATTCAATACGGGCTGGTTTTCGTCAATGTCGAGCCGTTCTGGCAGTTCATCGCCGTCGGCCTGGTCATCATTATCTCCGTCCTTATCGACCAGGCGCAGCGCCGGTTCAGTGGAGCTCGCCAGGATGAATAGTTCCGAACCAACCACCCCCCTCCTCGAAGTCCGGCACCTTTCCAAGCATTTCGGCGCGGTGCAGGCGCTGAACGATTTCTCCATGGCCGTGCGGCCGGGCGAAGTGGTGGCGCTGGCCGGCGACAACGGCGCCGGCAAGACGACGCTGATCAAGGCGATATCGGGCGTCTTTCAGCCGACCGGCGGTGAAATTCTGCTGAGGGGGCAGCCGGTCACCTTCGCGACGCCGCAGGAGGCGCGCGAAAAAGGCATCGAGACCATTTACCAGGATCTCGCTCTCGCCGACAATTTGTCCATCGGCGCCAATATCTTCCTCGGCCGTGAACCCATGCGCAAGGCTTTCGGTTTCTTGCCGGTGCTCGACCGCAAGGCGATGGCCGTCGCCGCCAAGCAAACGATGGGACGGCTGGACTTCCATGTCAGCCGGCTCGACGCCCCGGTCAGCAATTTCTCCGGCGGTCAACGGCAGGCCGTTGCCATCGGCCGGGCCGTCTACTGGGACGCGCAGATCCTGATCATGGACGAACCGACCGCAGCCCTCGGCGTGCCGGAGCAGCGCAAGGTCATCTCGCTCATCCACCAGCTCAAGGCGCAAGGCCGGGGGGTGATCTTCATCTCGCACAATCTGCAGGACATTTTCGCCGTTTCCGACCGTATCGTCGTGCTGCGCCGCGGCATCCAGGCCGGCGAGCGCAAGATTTCGGAGACTAATCATGACGAAGTCGTCAAGCTCATGGTTGGCGGATAGGCCGAGCGCCCGCCCGATTTCCGGCGAAACATACTCGCCCCGACGGTGACAAAATGCCATCCAGATACGCTCGGCGCGGCGGAAGGAAGCAGGACGGCGAGCAGAGTCGACATTGCCTGAGGATGTCACTATATAGCGGCGGCTTTGGCCGCGTACCCTAGGGTTGCGCAGCGAATGGCGCCGCAAACGTGCCGCGTAATGTGATACCTATTGTCATACAAATTGACTGGATTGCCGGAAAATAACAAGTAGAAACAATGGCGCGATCCGGGACCTGATCCCAGTCAACGGTGCCAGTCTGCTCAGGAAAATAGAATCTCCTTCAGAATTAGAATGTGCTCCTTGAACCTTCGATTTCCGTCAGCCCTGTGGAGCTTGGGCAAGATCGGCTTGCCGGGTGACGGCGACTCGGTTGGAATAGGACCGTGCATCTTTTCGGGGATGCCGGCGTTTATGATTACCAACCGGCGCAGCCGCCAGGGAACAGCAGCATGAGCGAACACGCGATCGAGTTCTTGCAGGAGTGGATCGGCGAAAAGGTCCACTGCCAGTCCCCGCTGGACAGGATCGAGGAGCAGGCCGAGACCCTCGCCAAGGAATGCGCGGCGAAGGCTGCTGAGGCCGGCATACCGCTGGAGGATATCCAGGAAGAGGTCGGCGACATTCAGGAACTTATCGCGTCGAGGCTGGAAGAGGCGGCTGAGGCCGACCAGGACGAAAAGAATTCGGACTAATGCATGTCGCCCAAAAGTGCGCAGCGGTTTTGGGATAACGACATGCATAAAACAAAGAACTAAAGGGCGTCGCATGAATCCCTTCAAACGCGACGCGCTTTAGCGAGTGACATGCCGACCCGGCGAAAAGCATCTATTCACCTGTGCGACGCGTGACACGCCACACAGTTCTACTTTCCCTGCCTAGCCCCGAATTTGCTCTTGAGCCATGCCGTTGGCAGCGCCGGCACGAAATTGCCGTCGCGCCCGGTCATGTCGTCATTGGCGACCAGCGCATTGAGGATCGCTTCCTCCACACTCCCGATCACGGCGTCGAAGAACGGGTCGATGTCGGTATCCGGGATAAAATCGGCGCTGGCGATGCGGCCTGGCGGCGCCAGCGCCGCCTCGCGGTTGGCGGTCGAAAAGGCCAGGAAAATATCGCCCGAGCTGTGATAGCCGAAGCCGCCGGTCATGGCGACGCCGAGCGGCACCCGGCGAGCCAGCCGCTTCATCTGATGCGGCAGCAACGGCGCGTTGGTGGCGATGATCCCGATGATCGAGCCCTTTTCGGCGCGCGGCGTGCTTTCGCGGATCGCCGGTTCGATGAGATCGGGCCCGGCGCGCAGGCCGCGAATGGTAAAATTGCTCCGCGTGCCGAAATTCGCCTGCACGAACGCGCCGACCGTGTAGCGCCGGCCGTGCCATTCGACGAGGCGCGATGCCGTGCCGGAGCCTGCCTTGAAACCGAAGGCGATCATGCCGGTGCCGCCGCCGACGCTGCCTTCCTCGATCGATCCGCTGGTCGCGCCATCGAGGGCCGCGGCGACATGCTCAAACCCGAGATGGTGGCCATTGATGTCGTTCAGGAAGCCGTCATAGGTCTCCGCCGCCACCGGCAGGCCCCAGCCGCTGTCGAGCGCGGCCGGCAGCACGCGCTGCATCCAGCGAGTTCCGTCGCGCGAAACGCCGCAGGAATGCGTGTTGGTGATGGTGATCGGAAAATTGAAGGCACCGGTTTCCTCGATGATGTGCGAGCCGGTCAATTCGCCATTGCCGTTCTGGCCGAAAATGCCGGCAAACACCGGCGTGGCCAGTTCGGCGCGCGATCTGGGCAGGATGGCGGTCACGCCGGTGCGCACCGGCCCTCGCCGACCACCAGCGCACCTTCGCCCGAAATCAGCGTCGAATAACCGATCGCAACGCCAGCCACATCGGTGATGGCGTTGAACGGTCCGGGCGTGCCGTCAAAACGAATGCCGAAGGCTCGCGCGCGCTGCTTGCCGGAAGGCGTCGTCTGGTGATGTGGATTGCCGGAAATCATCGGCGCTCAAAACAGCGAGCCTTGGCTGCCAGGCTCCTTGGCTTTGGCGGCCGGCTTTGCAACAGTTTTCGGCCGTGCCGCGCCGCTGGTCGCAACCGCATCGGCGGTTCCGTCGGCGAACTCCAGCGAAAGTGCCATCCCCGGCGCCACTTCCGCCGCTTGATTGATCACTGCGCCGTCGGCATCTTTCACCAGGGCGAAGCCGCGCGCCAGCACCGCCTTGTGCGACAGCGTCGCCAGCAGCCGGTCGGCCTGGGTCAGTTTCCCGCGCAAACGCTCGAGCCGCACCGAAATCACCCGGTCCTGCCGCCGCGACAGCGCCGTCAGGGCATCTGCCTGCAATTTCTGCCGCCTTGCGAGCGGCGCCGGCGACAGCCGCGCCGCGGTGCGCGAAAACCGCGTTCGCCGCTCGCGCACGATGGCGAAGAACGCCGCTTGCGCGCGGCCAAGGTCGCGGCCGGCCAGTGTGCGGGCCTCCTTCATGCGTCGCGACAGGGTGGCCGGCGTCAGCCGCTGCGCCTGAAGCCTGGCTCGCTTGCGCTGGACGCTGACGGACAGCGCTCGGCCAAGCCGGCTCGTCGCCTCGTCGAAACGCCGGCGCGGCAATGCCAGCAACTGGTCGGGCGAGGGCAGCGCCCGGGTGGCGGCACGCACCGCCTGGCGCTTGCGCTCGAAATTGCGCGACACCGCGGCCTTGAGCCGCGCACCAAGGCCGGCAAGCGTCACTTCGAGGTCGGCGCGTACGGGCACGGCGATTTCGGCGGCACCCGTCGGTGTCGGCGCCCGCACATCCGCCGCCAAGTCGATCAGCGTCCAGTCCGTTTCATGGCCGACGGCCGAAATCACCGGAATGCGCGAGGCGGCGACGGCGCGGGCCAGCGCCTCGTCATTGAACCCCCAAAGATCCTCGAGGCTGCCGCCGCCGCGCGCCACGATCAGCAGGTCGGGCTGCGGGATGACGCCATCCTGCGCCAGTCCGTTGAAGCCGTTGACGGCGGCGGTCACTTCCGCGCCGGCCGTTTCGCCCTGCACTCGCACCGGCCAGACCAGCACATGCAGCGGAAACCGGTCCTTGATCCGGTGGATGATGTCGCGGATGACAGAGCCTGTCGGCGAGGTGACGACGCCGATGACGCACGGCATGAACGGCAGCAAGCGCTTGCGGCCGGCATCGAACAGGCCTTCGGACTGCAGCCGGCGCTTGCGCTCTTCCAGCAGAGCCATCAGCGCCCCGGCGCCGGCGGGCTCCAGATTGTCGATGACGATCTGGTAGGTGGACTTTCCGGGATAGGTGGTGAGCCGGCCGGTGGCGATCACCTCCATGCCTTCTTCAGGGCGGAATTTCAGCCGGCCCATTGTGGTCTTCCAGACCACGGCGTCGAGCCGTGCGCGGTCGTCCTTGAGGCAGAAATAGGCATGGCCGGAGGAGTGCGGCCCGCGATAGCCTGATATTTCGCCGCGCACCCGCACATTGCCGAAGACGTCCTCGACCGTGCGCTTCAGCGCGCCGGAAATCTCGCTGACCGTGTATTCGGTGGCGTTGGTACGTGATTCGGATGCAGCGTCGCTCATTAGCCGATTGGGGGGCGGTTGTTGGCCGGCGTCAAGGCCGTCGCTCATAGCGATGTCATAACTCGATCTTAACCCGATCTGATGACTGTGCGGAAAAGAGAGTGGCCAGGACGCATGAGCCGTCGTCTTCAACGCAGCCCATTAACGTTCCAGGTCACGCTGACGGTAATGGCGCTTGCCATTTTCGCGCTTGCCATGGTCGTCGGCTTTGGCTTTTACGCCACTGTGCAGGCGGATAGCGTCTCCCTCGAGCGGCAGAAAATCCTTTTCGCCAACGGCATGCGGGACCGGATGGCGGCGGTGGATCGCGAGCAGGAAAGCATCGCAGTCTGGGACGATTCCGTCATCAATGCCAAGGCCGGCAACGTGGACTGGATGATCGATAACATCAGCGTCTGGATGTATTCCTACTATGGGCATGATCGGGTCTATGTACTGGATGCCGTCGATCGTCCGGTCCATGCGATGCGTGAAGGAAACGTACTGGCGCCGGCGCGTTACAGCGAGGATGAGCCGGTTCTGTTGCCCACGGTCGAAAGGGTGCGCCGGTTGATCCGCGAGCCGGCGAAAGAAGACCTGGCCGGCGGTCCGGTCAAATTGGCCGCAGGGGATCTGGTGGAGCTTGACGGAAAACCTGCCATCCTCAGCATCATGCCGCTGGTGCCGAGTTCCGACCGCGTCATCCAGACGCCTGGCAGCGAATACCTTCATATCTCGGTGGACTTCATCACCGACGCGCTGCTGGCCAAGATCGCCGGGCAATATCTGTTGGGGGGCGCCCGCCTGCTGCCGTTGTCGCAGCCGGTCGGCGGGGCTGCCATTCCGCTGGTCGACTCACACGGCGTCATCCTGGCTTATGCCGGCTGGGATCAGGAGCGGCCCGGCAGCGCGCTTGTGCGCGAGGCAGGGCCGGCCCTGATCGGTGGCGCGCTGCTCGCGGCAGGTGTCCTGGCATTCCTGCTGCGCCGCCTCCGCCGTGCATCGTCGGCGCTGCAGACCAGTCAGGCCGAGGCGCAGTATCTCGCCTTCCACGACACGCTCACCGGCCTTCCCAACCGGGCGCTGTTCGAGGACCGGCTCCGGCGCGCTTTGCTCACGGCCAGTCACGAAACAGCCAAAGTGGCGCTTCTTTATCTCGACCTCGACCGTTTCAAGCATGTCAACGACACGCTTGGCCATCCTGCCGGCGACGAGCTTGTCCGCCAGACCGCCGCGAGGCTCCAGCAGGCAATCCGGGAGGTCGACACGGTGGCACGGCTCGGCGGTGATGAGTTCGCCATGATCCTGATTGATGTTGACGACATCCGAGGCGCCGAGGATGTTTCGGAGGGTCTGCTTCAAAAGCTGCAGGAGCCGTTCAAGCTGGCCGACGACCAGGTTTTTGTCAGCGCCAGCATCGGCATAGCATTGTCGACCGGTCCGGATGCCGATGCGGACGACTTGCTGCGCAAGGCCGATATCGCGCTTTATGAAGCCAAGAAGAACGGCCGCGGCCGCTACCAGGTCTTTGCCGGCGACATGGACGACCTGCTGTTGCGCAAGCGCCAGGTTGAGAGCGAGCTTCGCCATGCCCTGAATGGCGGAACCGGGATCAAGCTGGCGTATCAGCCGATCTTTGCGGCGGACGGCAGCACGATCCTCGGTGCCGAGGCGCTGATCCGCTGGGGACATGAGGTCCACGGTGGCTTGCCGCCGGCACAATTCATCGCCATCGCCGAAGAACGTGGCATGATCGGCCAGCTTGGCAAATGGGTGCTGCAAGAGGCTTGCCGCTTCGCTGTCGGCACCGAATTGCCTTGGGTGGCCGTCAACGTGTCGCCGCTGCAACTGCGCGACGCCGGTTTCGCCGAGCAGCTTGCGGCGGTTCTCGCCGAGACCGGATTGGCGCCAGGGCGCCTGCAGCTCGAGATCACCGAGGGCGTGCTGTTGGACAACAACGATACGACCAGGACGGCTCTGGCTGCCTTGCGCCGGTCGGGGATCGCCATAGTGCTCGACGATTTCGGCACCGGCTATTCGTCGCTGAACTATCTGCGCCGCCACGCTATCGACAAGCTCAAGATCGACCGCTCCTTCGTGAACCTCCTCGGCCGCGACGAGAGTTCAGCGGCGATCGTCACGGCGCTTGTCGATCTTGCCGACGCTCTTAACGTCGGCGTCACCGCGGAAGGCGTGGAGACCGAGGAGCAAAAGGCGCTGCTCGTCGCCATGGGCTGCCGAGAGTTTCAGGGCCATCTGCTGTCGCTGCCGCTGGAGCCGGCGCAATTGCTGCGGCTGGCCGGCCTTTTGCCTGGCAAGGACAGCACGCCGGCAGCAGTTTCCGCCTGATCCTTACCAGCCCGGCACGATCTGGTTCGGCTTGCCCCGCTTCATCTTCGAAAAGGCTGCGAAGTCGAAGCTTCCCGTCTCTTCGCCGAGCGGCACGGAAATATTGTCGAGGCTTTCCGAAATGTGACGGGCAAGCGCGTCGACGATCTCCGGCCGCGACGTCTGGCCGCGCATGATGCCGATGCGGCAATCGGGCAGGGCGCCGAATCCGTCGGCGTCGCCCAGCACCCGCATGCCGGGGCGCAGCGCGCATTCCGGCAGCACCGAGATCGCCAGGCCGGAAAGCACCGCGGCGGTGATGACGGTCGCCGAGAAGCTGGTGAACAGGATGCGGTAGTCGCGGTTCTGCCGGTCGAGCACGTCGACCGCGGCCCGCCGCCAGATGCAGTTCGGCCGGCCGAAGGCCATCGGCAGAACGTCCTGTTCATGCGTCGCATGGTTGGCCGAAGTCACCCACAGCAGCGGTTCGCGCCGCACCACTTCCGACTGGCCGTGCGCGTCACTATGCGTCACCAGTGCCAGATCGAGATTGCCACGCTTGATATGCTCGACCAGCCCCGGCGTCGGCTCGCAGATCACGGTCAGTTCGACACGTGGGTTGGAACGGGCGAAGCGGGCCATGATCTCGGGCAGGAAGCGATCGGCATAGTCGTCCGGCGTGCCGATTCGGATCGTGCCTTCGAGCCGCCGGTCGTCGAAGGCGGCCAGCGTTTCCCGATTGAGGAACAGCAACCGTCTTGCGTAGGAGAGCAGCCTGTCGCCTTCCTCGGTCAGCCTGTTGGTGCGCCCGTCCTTTTCGAACAGCGGCTTGCCGATCCGCTCCTCCAGCCGGCGCATCTGCATGGACACCGCCGACTGGGTCCGATGCACCGCTTCCGCCGCGCGGGTGAAGCTGCCGGTGTCGACGATCGAGACGAAGGTCTGCAATTGATCGAGATCGAGTGGCGCTTTCATCGGTCCAATCCATCACTAGTGTTGATGTTAAAGATTAGAAACATTCGTTGGATTAATCAATCGAACGATGGCAAATTTACGACTGTCCACATGACAGCATGTGAATCGGGACCGGAACGGCCGCTGTTGCCAGCGCCGATCGCGCGTCTTCGTCCGTTCGAATGAAGGAGACTGACATGGCTACGTTTGATTTCGCCACCGAGACTTCGCGCATCACGTCGCGTCCGGCTATTGCGACGCGCGTGGTCAACACCATCTCCAGCGTCTATCGCGCCTGGAAAAACCGCCGCGCCTTCTATCGCCTTGGCGAGATGTCGGACGCCGAACTTGCCGACATCGGCTTGACGCGAGCCGATCTCCACGTCGCCATCGACGTGCCGTTTGGCCGCGATCCAACCGAGAGGCTTCGCATTATCGCAGCCGATCGCACAGACACGATCGAGGATATTGCCCGCAAAGTGACCTGATCGATGGTTGCGTGCCCTTAGGGCGCGCGGTGCTTGGATTTCGCAGGCTCCCACTCCCTGCCGGTTTCCCCGCCGGCCCGCCTGCGCACTGCCCGGTCCTCCCAAGGATCGGGCATTTTTCTTTTTGAAATCAGCCGAAGGCCAGCTTCACGCTACCGCCGGTCCATGCCTCGCTTGAACTGATCGAAGATCGACTCCATGCCCTTCTGGTAGTCGTCACGCTGCTGCGCACCTGCCTCGAACATCTTGCCGAACAAATCGTCGAACGGATTGCGTGGCCTGCCGCTCGGATTGGTCTGCGGCTGCGGCGTTTCGCGCTGCTGCGGCGCCTGACGCGGCTGCGGCTGCTGCGCGCCGCCGCCGAACATGTCCTGCAGCACCTTGCCGAGCGGATTGTCGCCGTAGGGATTGGGCGCCTGCCGCGGCTGACCCTGCGGCTGCTGCGCACCACCGAACATGTCCTGCAGCACTTTGCCGAACGGATTGTCCATCGGGCCGGGCTGCGGCGCCTGGCGCTGTTGCGGTGCCGGTGCGCCGCCACCGGCCTGCCGCATCATCTGCTCGATGATCTCGCCGAGCGGATTGCTGCCGCCGCCGAATCCGCCTGCTGCCTGCATCTGATTTGTGGTCTGCTTGAACAGGCCACCCATCATCATCGAAGCCACGACCGGCAACATCTGCTGCAAGATCTGCTGGCTGACGCCGCTCGCCTGCGCTGCCTGGCTGGCAACGGCGCGGGACAGGTCTTTCGAGCCGAACAGATGGCCAAGAATGCCGTTGCCTTCATCGACGCCCTGCGGCGAGAAGGCCCGGCCTGCGTCCTCGAAATATTTGGCGTGCTGGCCGCTGGCCATTGCCGTCATGAACGCGCCGAGCCCGTACGGGTCGGAGGTGCTGCGCTTCAGCCCCTGTGAAAAGGCCGGCAGCAGCGCCTCGACCGCCGATTGCGCTTGCTGCTGCGAAAGGCCGAACTGTTGGGCCAGGGCCTGCATGCCGTTACCGTTCTGCGCCTGCGCCAGAATGTCGAACAAGGAAGCCATTGGTTTTCTCCTCGGGAAAATCCTCGTAGAAGAGCCTACCGCATCGGCCCGAAAATCGGAATCGATTTCGGAAAGCGCGTTTCCCGAACTGTCAGCCAAGCCGATAGCAAACGGCTAATACGCATACTCCATGAACACCGGCTCGATCGAGCCGCCCCAGCGCGTATGATAGGCGGAGAGCAGTTCCTCGGCGCTGGTGGTGCCGCGCGCGATGACTTCGTCCAGGGTGCTGAGGAACGACGTTTCGTCGTAGCCGTCGCGGTTCTTGCGGCCGCGGTTCTTCAGCCCCATGCGCGAGATGACGAGCACGTCGCGGGCGATCTCGCGCAGTGTCGTATTGCGGAACGGCGCCGAAATGCCCTGTTCCGGCACGGCGTTGCGCATCGCCAGCACCTCTTCATAGCTCCAGCTTGAGGTCAGCGCCTCGGCGGCGTCGAGCGCCGCCGCGTCGTAGAGCAGCCCGACCCAAAAAGCCGGCAGCGCGCAGATGCGCCGCCATGGTCCGCCATCAGCGCCGCGCATTTCAAGGAAACGCTTCAGTCGCACGTCGGGGAACAGCGTCGACAAATGGTTCGCCCAATCGCCCATCGTCGGCAGCCCGTCAGAAATCTCGTTGCGGGCCGCACCTGCCATGAACTGGCGGAAGGAGACGTGCGTCATGTCGTGGTAGTGGCCGTCGCGGATGACGAAGTACATCGGCACGTCGAGCGCCCATTCGACATAGTCGGCGAAGCCGAAATCGGGCGAGAAGCAGAAGTCGAGCAGTCCCGAGCGCTGATTGTCGGTGTCGCGCCAGATGTCGCCGCGCCAGCTCTGAAATCCGTTGGGCCGGCCCTCAGTGAACGGCGAGTTGGCGAACAGCGCCGTCGACAGCGGCTGCAGCTTCAGCGACACCTGCATCTTGCGGCGCATGTCGGCCTCGCTCTCGAAGTCGAGATTCACCTGGATGGTGCAGGTGCGGTACATCATGTCGAGGCCCTTGGTGCCGACCTTGGGCATGTAGCGGGTCATGATCTCGTAGCGCGACTTTGGCATTTTTGGCGTCTCGGCCAGCGACCATTTCGGGCTGCCGCCGAGCCCGAGGAAGCGGATGCCCATCGGCTCGGCGATCTCGCGCACCTGCGCCAGATGCGCATTGCCCTCGCGGCAGGTCTGGTGGATCGTTTCCAGCGGCGCGCCGGACAGTTCGAATTGGCCGCCGGGCTCCAGCGAAATCGCGCCCCGGCCGGTCGGCTCGACCAGGCCGATGATGCGGCCGGCATCCATGATCGGATCCCAGCCGAGTTTTTCCTGCATGCCCTCAAGAATGGCGCGGATGCCGTGCTCGCCGCCATAGGGCACCGGCGCATTGCCGTCGACATAGAATGGAAATTTCTCGTGTTCGGTGCCGATGCGCCATTTGTCGCGCGGCTTGTTGCCTTCAGCCAGGTGCTCGACAAGCTCGTCGACGCCTTCGATCGGCCGGAAATCGGTTGTGTCGCGCGCCATTACAAGTCCTCTAGCACATGATTCCGAAAATCGGCTTCGATTTTCGGAAAGGATCATGTGCCCAATCAAGTGCTACAGCGTCCTTTGCGCGTCCGAAAGGACGCGCGGCGCTGTAGGTGGTCGGACGACCGCCGGCGCTAGATGGACGAAATGTCAGTAGGCGATCAAGCGAAAAATCCTGAGCCACAGGGTAACTGGAATTGATTGGCTGCTTCTTCCTTCTCCCACAAGGCCCACAAGGGGAGAAGGGAAGTGCCTCACCAGTCTCCGATTGTCGCCTGTATCACCGCCAGCGCCGCCACAGCAGCCGTATCGGCGCGCAGGATGCGCGGACCGAGAGGAATCGCGGTTACGAAAGGCAGCTCCCGCAGCATCCTTCGTTCCTCGTCGGAAAATCCGCCCTCGGGGCCGACCAGCAGCCCGAGCTTCTTCTCCCGCACCGCCTGCAGCGCCGGCAGCGGATTGTTGGTGGAAGCATCCTCGTCGCAGAAGATCAACCGCCGCTCCTTGTCCCAGCCGGCCAGCAGGCGCTCGATTTTTTCCGCTTCGCGCACTTCCGGCACCGCAAGGATGCCGCATTGTTCGGCGGCCTCGACGACATTGGCGCGCAGCCGTTCGATGCCGGGCTTTGCCACCTGCGTGTGCTGGGTAATGACCGGCTGCAGGACGCCGGCGCCCATCTCGACCGCCTTCTGCACCAGATAGTCGAGCCGACCCTGCTTAAGCGGCGCAAAGCAGTAGACGAGATCGGGCAGCGGCGGCTGCGGCCGCTGCAATGCCAGCAGCTTCAGCCGCACCGTCTTTTTGGACCTGGCGGCGATAGAAGCCGACCATTCGCCGTCGCGGCCATTGAACAACAGGATTTCGGCGCCCTCGCCGAGCCGCAGCACATGCATCAGGTAATGGCCCTGCTGCGGGCTCGCCTCGAACTCGATATCCGGTCCGAGGTCGTCCGGCACGAACAGCCGCTGCATCTTGTAATTGGCGCGCATCGCCGAGGAATGGGCGAGCCGGCTCTTGGCGTCAAGTCTCGGCCGACGGATGCCACACTGGCAAATAGCCTTGCCTCAGCACGGCAACGGTGGTCGCCGGCGTGAGCAGGCGGATTGGACGGTCGGCAAAACCGCCGAACCCCACGGGATCGCCGTCCACCGGATCGCCCCCCACACGATCACCATAGCCTGCGAACGACCAGCGCAGCGCCTTGCCGCCGCGCATCGCATAGGCATTGCCGCCGTCCGCAACCATGGCGCCGTCCGGCAACCCGGCAAGCTCTTCTACGGATACGACCGGTGCCTGCCCACCCGACGCCGGCCGCTCCCTATGCAGCCGCTTGTCGACCTGCGGTGCGCGCGGCGCGGCAATGCCGAAGCGCCGGACGAAGTCCCTGGCCCGCTCGCGCCGGCAGAAGAAGCAGGGCCGATGCCCGGCCGAGAGTGCGGTCACCTCGTCCAGGAAAAACAATTCGGTCCAGCCGGCCTTGCCCACCGATTGGTCGTCACTTTGCCTGTTGCGGCCCATCGGCTCGCGCCGCACATCGCGGAATCCGCATACGCAGATGATCCAGGCCTGCAGCGCCCAGCGCTTTTTCAGCAGCGTCTTCGTTTCGGGGTCATGGATGATGCCGCGATTGCCCATGAACAGGCCGCGCTCCGGCACGGCGTGGATGACGCCGAACGGGTCGACCCGATTCTGCAGTGGCATAGCTTTCTCCCCGAATACGTATCTTGGCCGGAATGACGGCGGCATGATATCGCTCGTCGCATCGTTTTCATGTCAGCAGGTTTTTCGATGCGGGTGCTGGTGGTCCAGAATTTCGACAGCGAGGGCCTTGGCCAGATCGGCGCAGCGCTTGTCGAGGCAGGCGCCGATATCGATCTGCGCCGGCCCTATGGTGGCGAGATGCTGCCGCAGGACAGCGCTGCGCACGACGCCATGGTCGTGCTCGGCGGCGCCCAGAATGCGCTGGACGACGAGATCTGCCCGTATTTTCCTGAATTGCTCGACCTGACGCGCGATTTCGCCGGCAAGGATCGCGCCGTGCTCGGTATCTGCCTTGGCAGCCAACTGGTGGCGCGCGCCTTCGGCGGCGAGAACCGGATCGGCGGCGCCTCGGAATTCGGCTGGCACAAGGTCTCGCTCACGCCGGCGGCGACTGCCGATCCGGTGCTCGCAGCGCTGCCCGAAAATTTCCCGATCTTCGAATGGCACGACGACACCTTTGTCTTGCCCGAAAATGCCGTGCGGCTCGCCGGCAACGAAGTCGCCGAGAACCAGGCGTTTCGCATCGGCCGTGCCGTCTACGGGTTTCAGTTCCATTTCGAGGCGGACCGGCCGATGGTCCGCGACTGGAGCGCATCCTTCGCATCGCTCATTGCCGAGCGGCACCCGGACTGGAGCGATCGGCTCGATGACGAAATGGCCCGCCACGGAGCGGCTGCCGACGCCGCCGGGCTGGCCATCGCCCGCGCCTGGGTGGCGACGATCTGATCAGTCAGTACCGACGTTGCATATTGGCACGCCGGCAAAAATCCGCTGTGGACAGCATGTTTCGTGCTTGGCTTGTGGCCGCCCGCCACCCTAGAAGGCACCCGCTCTGCATCTTCCGTGCAACGCGATGAACCTTTTGGGTCACTCGCGCGACACATCGCCGATACAGAACATGCCTAAAAGCGCGAAATCGTCGAAACTTTAAGACGCATTTTCCGTTTCAACCCATTCGTAACCCGCCCTGTGCACAGATGCAGGAAGCTCAACAAGAGATGACGTCCGTGAAAGCAGCGCTTCTGTCCTTTGTCATGTTGTCGGCCATAGTGTTGTGCGGCTTCGGCACCTACGCCGGCGACGCAGCCAACAACCACAACGCCGTCGACGGCTACGGCGTCACCGCCGCGCTTCGCTAAGCGCTTTAACCCCTCTCGCCTGACACCACCAGGATACGCTTGTCGGCACCGTCGACGACGAGCGCGCTGAGGTTTCCCGTCTGGTAGGCGAGCGTGTCGATATTGACGCGGTTGACCATCACCTCGGCCTCCGGCACCGGCGTGTGGCCATGCACCACGATCTTTGGATGCAGGCCGGAATGATTGTGGAAGACATCGCGGATCCAGATCAGGTCCTGCGCGCTCTGACTTTCCAGCGCAATGCCCGGCCGGATGCCGGCATGGCAGAAGAAGAAGTCGCCGAAGGTCAGTGAAAACGGCAGCGACTGCAGGAACTCGACATGGCTTTTCGGCACGGCCTCGACAAGTGCTGCATGGCCTTGCCGCAATGCCGCCTCGGACCTGCCGAACCACGCGCCGCCACCTTCATTGAGCGCTACGCCATAGGATTGCGCGGTCTGGATGCCGCCATAGCGCATGAAAAGCCCGTCCGCATCGGGAGTGTCGAGGAAGTCTAGGAAGCCGATGTCGTGGTTGCCGGCGAGCATCAGGTGGCGCGGGTCGCGTTGTCGCACTTCGATCAGGAAATCGATGACGCCCTTGGAGTCCGGGCCGCGGTCGACATAGTCGCCGAGATGGACGACACGCCAGTCGACCGGCCGCGCCTGGCTGATCTCGGCCGCAATCCGGCGGTACATGGCGGCGAGCAGGTCGAGCCGGCCATGCACGTCGCCGACCGCATAGATGCGCATGCCTTCCGGTCCGCGCGCGTCGAGAAAGTGGATGCCGGGGGCAGTCAATGCTTCCATCTCCGTGATCATGCCGCCACGGGAGTCTAACGCCGAAGCTGATCCTTGCCCATGTCGGTCACCAGACGCTTTCCGCACAGTGCCAGCGTTATGTCCATCTCCTTGCGGATGATTTCCAAGGCTTTGGTGACTCCATCCTTGCCGAGCGCGCCGAGGCCGTAGAGGAAAGGCCGGCCGATATAGGTGCCCTTGGCGCCGAGACACAGCGCCTTCAGCACGTCCTGGCCAGAGCGGATGCCGCCATCCATATGCACTTCGATCGTGTCGCCGACCGCGTCGGCGATTTCTTCCAGCACCGAGATCGACGACGGCGCGCCGTCGAGCTGGCGTCCGCCATGATTGGAGACGATGATCGCGTCGGCGCCGGTCTTGGCCGCCATCAGCGCGTCCTCCTTGTCGAGGATGCCCTTCAGGATCAGCTTGCCGCCCCAGCGCTCCTTGATCCAGGCGACGTCCTTCCACGACAGGTGCGGATCGAATTGCTCCGTCGTCCACGACGACAGCGAGTTGAGGTCGCCGACGCCCTTGGCGTGGCCGACGATGTTGCGGAAGGTCCGGCGCTTGGTGCCGGCCATGCCAAGGCACCAGCCCGGCCTGGTCGCCACCTGCCAGACATGCTTCGGCGTGAAGCGCGGCGGCGCCGACAGTCCGTTGCGGATGTCCTTGTGGCGCTGGCCGAGGATCTGCAGGTCGAGCGTCAGCACCAGGGCCGAGCACTTCGCCGCCTTCGCCCTGTCGATGAGACTGAGGACGAAATCCTTGTCGCGCAGCACATAGAGCTGGAACCAGAACGGCTTCCTGGTCACCGATGCGACATCCTCGATCGAGCAGATGCTCATCGTCGACAGCGTGAACGGCACGCCGAATTCCTCCGCCGCCTGCGCCGCCAGCATCTCGCCGTCGGGGTGCTGCATGCCGGTCATGCCGGTCGGCGCCAGCGCCACCGGCATCGCCACCTTCTCGCCGATCATGGTCGATTCCAGCGAGCGGTTGCTCATGTCGACCAGCACGCGCTGGCGGAACTTGATCTTTTGGAAATCCTCCTCATTGGCCCGGTAGGTGCTTTCGGTCCATCCACCGGAATCGGCATAGTCGAAGAACATCTTCGGCACGCGGCGGCGCGCCAGGTCCTTGAGATCGGCGATGGTGAGGATCATGCTCATGGGCTTCCCGCTGATGGTTCGCTAATTCGTCGCAATTCTTGCCGGCGCTCACGAGCGTTTCCGTGCCGGCTCGCTGTCGCCGGCTTCGGAGCGCTGCATCAGCCTCAGCCGCGACACGCGTTGCCAGTCGCCGCTGCGCTCGGCCTCGGCCATGGTGCGTTCGACATGGCTGATGTGGTCCATCGCCGCCTGCCGTGCGGCCGCCGGATCGCCGGCCTTGACCGCCGCGTAGATCGCCCGGTGCTGCGAAAGCAGCGCTTCGCGCGCGCCCGGCACGTTGAACACCAGGAGCCGGTTCTGGAACACGCCCTCCGACAGCAGCCGGTAGCACGAGCGCAGCGTGTGCAACAGGATGATGTTGTGCGCGCATTCGCAGATCGCGTGGTGGAACTCGACGTCGATTTCCGCCTCGTCGTCGAAATTGCCGGTCCGGTGCGCCTCGTCCATGCGCGCCATGATGCGGTCGAGCAGCGCCAGGTCGTCTGACGTGGCGCGCCGCGCCGCGTACTCGGCCGCCACCGCCTCGATCTCGCGGCGGTATTCCAGATAGTCGGTCGCCGCCTTGCGATGCATGGAGATCAGGTCCGTCACCGGCTTGGTGAACAGCTGGCCGATGACATCGGCGACATGGGTGCCGCCGCCGGGCCGGGTCGTCAAAAGCCCGCGCCCCTCCAGCGCCTTCAGCGCATCGCGCAGGATCGGCCGCGACACCTCGAACCGGCGCGCCAGCTCGCGCTCGCCCGGCAGCCTGTCGCCGGTGCGCAGAACACCTTCGAGTATCAGACTCTCGATCTGCTGCACCACCTCGTCGGCGGTGCGGGAATGCTCGATCCTGGAGAAAATGTCGCTCAACGGGGATGGCCTGGGGGATTGTACCGGTGTCGCGCAGGATAAAGCCTGTGTCGGCAACTGGTCAAATTATTTATCCAGTTCGCCCACTTGGCCGGGTCCGACGTCGTCCCGGCCTATCGCTTTCGGCTAATTTGTCGTTTGCGTGCCCCGGCAATTGGCTCTAGAGGGACGCGAGTGCACCAGGCCCGGGGGACCAGCCGTGGCAGATGACCCGTCCAATCTCGAATTCCAGCCGCGCGTCGAAGGCAGCGTCATGGGCTTTCCCGCGCATGAGGGACGGCCTGGCGCGCTCCGCGAGGTTCACGCTCGTCCGCATCCGCTGGTCGAGAAACCGCGCGTGCTGGTGCAGCTTTCGTTCATGACCGAAGCCGGCTCCGGCGTCGACCAGGCGGTGCTTTCCGAACTGTCGCGGCGCCTCGGCATCGCTGCGCCTGACCCTCATGCCCGCCACCACGCGATGAAGTGGGGCAAGGGCTCGCTGCGCTGGGAGCGGCATACGGAATTCTCCACCTATCTGTGGGAAGGACCGCTCTCCGAGAGCGGCCAGCGCCAGGAAGGTTCGCCTTTCGGCAACGGCTTTTCGCCGCCGGGAACGGTGATTTCCGGCATCAGGCTCGAAATCCGCAAATGGACGCAGGCGAGCGAAAGGCTGATCGCCGGCTTCGACCCGACCAGCCTGTGCTATTCGCTGGTCGAGCGCGGCAACGCCGCCATTGTCACCGATTTCCGCCAGGACGGTGACGGCATGACCCGCATGCTGGTGCTCGACCGCGGCCTGACGCCGGCACGGACCGGCGCGCTGGCGCAGCGGCTGATCGATATCGAAACCTACCGCACGCTGGCCATGCTTGGCCTGCCGCTGGCGCTGATGCTGTCCGGTCGCGCCCGCCGCATCGAAGACAGGCTGGCGCAGACCACACTGGAAATGAAGGTCGCCGAAACCCGCGACAACCAGACGCTGCTTGCCGATCTGACCGAGCTTGCCGCCGAACTGGAGGCCGATGCAGCCTCAAGCCTCTATCGCTTCGGCGCCAGCCGCGCCTATGACGGCATCGTCCGCGAACGGCTGGAGGCGCTGGAGGAAGAGGCGGTGCCCGGCTACGACACCTGGGGCGGCTTCCTGCAGCGCCGCGTCGCCCCAGCCATGCGCACCTGCCGTTCGGTCGAAGAGCGTCAGGCCAATCTGTCGACCAAGCTCACCCGCGCCACCACGCTGCTGCGCACCTGGGTCGACGTCGAGGTCGAGAAGCAGAACCGCGATTTGCTGGCGTCGATGAACAACCGCGCCCGCCTGCAGTTGCGGCTGCAGCAGACGGTGGAGGGTCTCTCGGTCGCCGCCGTCTCCTACTACGTCGTCGGGCTCATCGGTTACCTCGCCAAGGGCGCCTCGATCTTCGGCCATGCCGTCGCGCCCGAGGTCGTCACCGCCGCCTCGGTGCCGCTCGCCATCCTGCTGGTCTGGTGGGGCGTGCGCCGAGTGCGCCGCCTGCACTCCGAACCCGCCAAGCCGGCAGGCGAGCAGGCAGGCAATCTCCCACCTTGAGGGGGAGATGTCGCCGAAGGCGACAGAGGGGGTCGTCTCGCATGGGCGCCAACCTCGTTTCGCGGCCGGACACGACGTCGGCGATTTACGTGAGACGACCCCCTCTGGCCGCTTCGCGGCCATCTCCCCCTCGAGGGCCCTCGAGGGGGGAGAAAGTCAGCGCTTCCCTCTCGCCGACCCGCGCAAGATCGTCCCGGTATCGGCTTCCGATTTCAGCCAAAGCAGGATTTGCAACGAGCGCCTGCCGCTGGTAAAAGATTTTTACCAGTCGATCGAAGGAACTGTCGATGTCCGGCCTGCTGATGCCGAAATCAGACGACGCCACGATGCGCCGGCGCGACGAGATCGTCGCCGATATGCGCATCATCGTGCCGGGCGAGGGCGTCGTCGACGCTGCCAATTCGATGCGCGCCTTCGAGAGCGACGGCCTCACCGCCTATCGGCAGTTGCCACTGGTGGTGGTGCTGCCCGAAACGGTGGCGCAGGTCTCGCGCGTGCTGAAATATTGCAACGACCGCAACATCCGCGTCGTGCCGCGCGGTTCCGGCACCTCGCTGTCCGGCGGGGCGCTGCCGCTCGAAGATGCCGTGCTGTTGGTGATGAGCAGGTTCAACCGCATTCTCGAGATCGATTTTCCCAACCGCATCGTCGTCGCCCAGCCGGGCGTCACCAATCTCGGCATCACCACCGCCGTCGAGCAGGAGGGCTTTTATTACGCCCCCGATCCATCCTCCCAGATCGCCTGCTCGATTGGCGGCAATGTCGCGGAGAATTCCGGCGGCGTACATTGCCTCAAATACGGCCTCACCGCCAACAATGTGCTCGGGATCGAGATGGTGCTGATGAACGGCGAGGTGGTGCGGCTCGGTGGCAAGCATCTCGACGCGGAAGGCTACGACCTGCTCGGGGTGATGACCGGTTCCGAAGGGCTGCTCGGCGTCGTCACCGAGGTCACCGTGCGCATCCTGAAGAAACCGGAGACGGCGCGCGCGCTGCTGATCGGCTTCCCGACCAGCGAGCAGGGCGGCCAATGCGTCGCCGACATCATCGGCGCCGGCATCATCCCGGGCGGCATGGAGATGATGGATCGCCCGGCGATCCATGCTGCCGAGGATTTCGTCCATGCCGGCTATCCCCTGGATGTCGAGGCGCTGCTGATCGTCGAACTCGACGGGCCGGGCGTCGAGGTCGATCATCTGATCGGCCTGGTTGAGGCAATCGCCTATAGGAACGGCTCGACCACATGCCGCATCTCGCAATCGGAGCAGGAGCGGCTGAGTTTCTGGGCCGGCCGCAAGGCGGCCTTTCCGGCGGTCGGCCGCATCTCGCCGGACTATTACTGCATGGACGGCACCATCCCGCGCAAGGAACTGCCGCGCGTCCTGCACGGCATGCGGGAACTCTCCGAAAAATACGGGCTCGGCGTCGCCAATGTATTCCATGCCGGCGACGGCAATCTGCATCCGCTGATCCTCTATGACGCCAACGTGCCGGGCGAGCTCGACAAGGCGGAAAGTTTCGGCGCCGACATCCTGCGGCTTTGCGTCAAGGTCGGCGGCGTGCTGACCGGCGAGCACGGCGTCGGCGTCGAGAAGCGCGACCTGATGCCGGAAATGTTCAACCAGATCGACCTCGACCAGCAGATGCGGGTCAAATGCGCATTCGACCCCAACCATCTGCTCAACCCGGGCAAGGTGTTTCCGCAGCTTCGCCGCTGCGCCGAGCTCGGACGCATGCACGTGCATCGCGGCCAGACGGCGTTTCCGGATATTCCGAGGTTTTGATGGTAGCGTCGCGGAATGGCGGTTCCTCGCCCCCGCAAAGCGGGGCAGAGGCGGGGGGGGGGGGGGGGGGGGCGGGGGGGGGGGGGGGGGGCGGGGGGGGGGGGGGGGGCGCCCGGGGGCCCCCCGGCCCCCCCCCCCCCCCCCCCCCACCCCCCCCCCCCCC